>CAYGOW010000041.1:0-15535 GCA_964351425.1 uncultured Roseivirgaceae bacterium | reverse complement strand
TCTTCCTTCCCCAGTAAATAAGTGTCAGACTCATAATACAGTTTATCAAAATCAACGCCCATCTGGTTGTATGTAGCATCAAAACCGGCATAAACCCAACCGTTCATGCGCTCCCACAAATGGACGGCTTCCGGATCCTTTTGCTCCCATTTCAGCAACATTTGCTGGGCTGCCTTCATGATTGGCGCTTCTTTTTTTGCCTCTTCTTCCGGTATGCCCTGTTCGATCAGTTCCTTTACCTCCTGCTTGTATTCCCGATCAAACCGCACGTAGTAATCCCCAACGAGTTTATCCCCTTTTTTTCCACTTTCATCCGGCGTCTCTCCATCGCCGTACCGCTGCCATGCGACCATGGATTTACAAATGTGTATGCCCCGGTCATTGATTATCTGTACCTTGTGAACTTCAAATCCGTTTGCTTTGAGAATCTCCGCCACGGACCATCCAAGGAAATTATTTCTAAGGTGCCCAAGGTGCAAGGGCTTATTTGTATTCGGACTCGAGTATTCAATCATTACCTCGTTGCCATTGGCCGGATGGTTGCCATAACCTTCCACCTGTACCATGTCACTAAATAAGGAAAGCCAGGCACTGTCGTACAATACAAGGTTTAAAAACCCTTTGACCACATTAAAATCGGCGACCAGAGACGAATGATCACGCAGCCATTCTCCCAATTTGGCCGCTGTTTGTTCAGGTCCGGTCTTCGTCTGTTTCAGATAAGGGAAACAAACCAATGTATGCGAACCCTCAAACTCTCTGCGCGTGGGTTGCAGGTTGATGTCTTCTTCCCCGATGGTAAGTGCAAATTGCGCCGAAAACGCCTTGGAAATGTCCTTTTGAAGGGCCGCTTCTATCATTTTTTCTTAAGTTTTAACTCATAAAGGTCTTTTCGTCGATCCTTCAGGTTGCGTACACTGCCGTGCGTATGCAACTCCTTCAAATCATTCAAATCGACATCGGCGATTATTGTATTTTCGGTATTGGGTGTTCCTTCCGCGACAATTGCTGTATGGGGAAAGGCAAAGTCAGACGGGGAGAATACGGCCGATTGACCAAATTGGATATCCATATTCCAGACTTTTGGCAGGTTACCCACACTACCAGAAATGGCCACATAACATTCGTTTTCAATGGCCCGGGCCTGGGAACAAATCCGCACACGATTATATCCGTTTTGCATATCTGTTGCAAAGGGAACGAATAAAATTTCCAATCCCTGGTCAGCCATCAGGCGTGGCAGTTCGGGGAACTCCACATCATAACAAATCAAAATGCCGATTTTCGCGGTATCCGTTTCAAATACTTTTACTTTATTTCCGCCTACCATGCCCCAATCATTTATTTCGGCCGGCGTTGGATGAATTTTATACTGACTTTCATACGAACCATCCCTGCGACAGAGGTAGGCTACATTATACAGTTCACCGTCTTCATATACGGGCATACTACCGGCAATGATATTGATGTTATAACTGACGGCAAACTCAAGTAGCTTTTCACGTATCTGGTCCGTATAATTCGCAAGTTTCCGTATCGCCTGGGCAGCATCAATTTCATTGAATTCTGCCATTAAAGGCGCATTAAATAATTCCGGAAACAACAGAAAGTCGGCCTTATAACCACTCACAGCATCGACGAAAAATTCAACGTTTTCAAAGAATGACTCGACCGAACGCACCGAACGCAACTGCCATTGTACCACGCCAATCCGGGCATATGATGCTTTCCTCGACGACAACAGTTCCTTCTCCTCGTAGTAGATATTATTCCATTCTACAAGGACCGCATAATTCTTAGATGCCTTATCACCGGGAAGATAGTTCTTCAGAATTTTTCTGACATGGAAATCATTCGATGTCTGAAAATACAATACCGGATCATAAATCTCCTTATTGCGAACTTTTTGAATGTATTCTTTCGGTGACAGCTCGTGACTGTACTTGTGATAATTAGGCATTCTCCCGCCTGCTACAATTGACCGCAGATTCATATGCTCACACAATTCCTTGCGTGCATCATATAAGCGTCGTCCCAGGCGCATTCCCCGATATTCCGGATCCACACTTAACTCGATGGCATAAAGGACATCTCCATCCGGGTCGTGGGTGGAGAATGTTTCATCCCCGGTTATTTTTTTATAGGTATGCGTATCACCGAATTTGTCATAATCAACGATAATAGACAAAGAAAAAGCCACTACGCGGCCATTGTCTTCCACACAAAGCTGACCTTCCGGAAATAGCTTGATTAACTTTTTAATCTGCCCCTTCGTCCAGACATCATTCATTAGGGTATATGCCCCATCCATGATCTCGGCAATCCTCTCGTAATCCTCTACCTGGAGATTGCGGACAACTAATAAATGATGTTTCGATTCGGATGTGGTTTCAGACATATGTGACAGGACTAGTTACCAACCAAGAACGTATGCAAAGATAAGTGGTGCTACGATGGTTGCATCAGACTCAACGATATATTTTGGTGTGTCAATATCCAGTTTCCCCCAGGTAATTTTTTCATTGGGTACGGCACCCGAATAAGACCCGTAACTGGTGGTTGAATCAGAAACCTGGCAAAAATAACTCCAAAATGGGGTATCCGTCCGCTCCATATCCTGGTACAACATAGGAACAACACATATTGGAAAATCTCCCGCAATTCCTCCGCCAATCTGGAAGAACCCAACCCCATCGGTGCCGGCTTCCGCTGTGTACCAATCTGCCAAAAACGTCATGTATTCGATACCTGATTTCATGGTAGAAGGTTTCAATTCTCCTTTCAGGCAGTAGGAGGCAAATATGTTACCGAGTGTTGAATCCTCCCAACCCGGCACAACCATGGGCAGGTTCTTTTTGGCGGCAGCAATCATCCAGCTGTTTTTCGGATCAATCTCATAGGCCTCTTCCATAACCCCTGAATTCAGCAGACGAAATAGAAATTCATGCGGAAACAGGCGTTCCCCATTGTTCTCTGCGTCTTTCCATATCTTAAAAATATGCTGCTGTATATGTCGAAATGCCTCTTCTTCAGGAATGCAGGTGTCTGTCACGCGGTTCAACCCTTTCTGCAACAAATCCCATTCTTCCTTAGGTGTAAGGTCACGGTAGTGCGGTATACGCTTGTAATGCGTATGCGCCACAAGGTTCATTACATCTTCTTCCAGGTTAGCTCCGGTACAGGAAATGATATGCACCTTATCCTGGCGAATCATTTCAGCAAGGGACTTGCCTAATTCAGCCGTGCTCATTGCACCCGCCAGGGAAATCAGCATTTTTTTATTTGACGCCAGGTGCGACTTATATCCCTTCGCTGCATCGACCAGGGCAGCTGCATTGAAGTGAAGGAAATGCGTTTCTATAAATTCTGAAATTGATTTTTGCATGTCGGTTGAATTGATTTAATTATTTTTCGGTAAAAATACCTCGGCCATCATACACCTGGCACTCCCGCCCCCTAATGCTTCGATTGTATCAAGCGAACTATGAAGTATCGGACAGTATTTTTGTATAGTTTTTATCTGAGAATCATTAAGTGATGTAAAAGCGGCCTCGGACATCACCAGGTATTTTTTGGAAGCATCTTCATGTGACTGAACCTGTAGCATATTACCGGCAAAACGGTGCTTTTGTTCTTCACTAATATAAATAACTTCCTTTTTAGCTTTTTCAAAAGAAGCAAGAACATTGGATCGTTCAGCAGGATCGTCAATACTATCCGCACAAATCACAACGAATTGATCTGCCACACACATCATTACGTTGGTATGATATATCGGAAGTCTTTGACCGTCCACCGTTTGAAAGGCTTTAAAGAATATGGGCTGGTAATCAAATCGATCACAAAATTCCTGAAAAACCTTCACATCCGTGCGTTCAGAAATTGCTGCATAGGCCAGTTTGTTTTCACGGTCAAGCACCATGCTTCCGGTCCCTTCTAAAAATAACCCTTTGTCTTCATATCCGGACAAGTCCTCTATGGAAGAAATAGAAAAACCGAAAGACTCCTCCAATGAATCAAGTATATCTTTCCGGCGTTCCAGGCGACGATTAACCGCATACATAGGATACAAACCGACGCGTCCATCCGAATGGAAAGACACCCAGTTATTTGGAAATATACTGTCGGGGGTTTCCGGCTCAGATGTATCCTCCATGACGATGACCTGAACCCCGGCATTCCGTAAGACAGCCACAAAGGCGTCAAATTCGTTCCGCGAACGCTCCCTGATTTCATCTGCAGTAATTCCTTCCAGGACGCGCTGGTAATAATTATTCACCGCAGTTTCCTCGTTCATCCGAAAATTAACCGGACGAATCATAAGCAATGTATCCGTAGTTTGCTGACTCATATCTTACCTAGTTTCCTCGTAATAATGGTAAAGTGGAACAGCGTAACAACCCTTCCATTTTTGAAGTTTCTGCATAAGGTATGGCTTCAACTGTAAATCCCCGGTCGACAAGTTCGCCATTGAGCCGCGTAAATCCCAATTCGGACACGATCACATCAGGTGAAATGGAGAAAATATTAGAATTCATCTGGTACATTTCTTCCCGGTCTATAAAAATCATATTCTCCCGTCCAAAAAAGTCAATAAGAAATTCTGCCTCCTTTTTAACCTTAAACCCTCCGGGATAAATAATAGCCATCCCCTTACCAATTGGCTGAAAACAACAATCCAGGTGCAAGGCATTCTCCCGCGGGTCGGTATCCGATTTCTTAAGCTCAAAAGCAACAACCGTCTTGCCCGGGAAACTTTCCCTTAAAAAGTCCACGCCCTCTTCATTGGTCCTGGATACCACATATTCCTGAAAATCTTCGGCTTTGGAATATCCAACAAAAATATGGTCCTTCCAGGGCATCACATCTCCTCCTTCTATCCGCACTCCGTCCGGAACGTGCAACACTTGTTCGGCAGGAATATCCTCAAGAATGTACTGAATTCCTTCAATTTCCCGGGTTCTGTTTTTGAGAATCCGAGGCTTGATAAATTTATCCTCAATCACAAATCCTATATCCCGTGAAAATATCTGATTATACCCGCCCAATACTTCAGGGCGGAAGACTTTAACGCCGTATCGCTCAAGGACTTCTCTGAATCCTTCCATTTCACGCACCAGATCAGCTTCGACCGGAAAAGTCCCGGCCAGAATATTCTCCCGGGTCTTTGGGTCATAGACTTCTTCCAGGGCAGGGGCTCCGCCAAAATTTTTGGCCGAACCGAGGATCACCGCTTTCAACGGGGATATTTCATCGTTCACATAAACTTCCATAAATGCAGCGCTGTTTTAAACCGCAAAGGTAGTGAGCCGCATTCTGATTAAAAAACAGTCAAATAAGTTTAAAAAATACCTTGGTTTAAATGAGATAGGACAAGATTATTTTCGATACATGTGTCTATTTTTTCATGTTATCTAATGAAATTAGTACCATTGTGCTTACAAAATCTTTCATTCTGATATATACCCATTGAAAAATTACAAAGATCTCATTGAACAGACTTTCTATTTTCCTCAAAAGGAATTCAAAGTCATCAAAAATGAATTATACTTCCACGATGTTCCTTTAATGGACATTATCAAGCAGTATGGCACCCCGTTAAAGCTTACCTACCTCCCCAAAATTTCGGAGAATATTAAATTCGCAAAAAAGATATTTAATGACGCCATTGCCAAACACAAATACGAGGGCTCCTATACCTACTGCTATTGCACCAAATCTTCCCACTTTTCTTTTGTGATGGAAGAAGCCATTGATGCCCAGGCGCATATAGAAACTTCCTCCTCCTATGATATTCCTATTGTGCGGAAACTTCACGAGAAAGGGAAAATCAATAAAGACATTTATGTCATCTGTAATGGCTTCAAACGCCCTTTATACCGGGAATATATCAGTAATTTATTAAATGATGGCTGGAAAAATTGTGTGCCGGTCCTTGATAACCTGCACGAACTGAGACACTACGAGGAGTATGTGAAGGAACCCTACCAGGTGGGGATCCGGATTGCCGCGGATGAAGAACCTAATTTTGAATTTTATACCTCACGTCTCGGCATCCGGTACAGTGATGTGAATACGTTGTACCGCGAACAAATCAAGCCGAGTAAAAAAGCAAAATTAAAGCTTTTGCATTTTTTCATTAATACCGGAATTCGTGATACCCCCTATTGCTGGAGTTAATTAAGCCCGTTCATCTTCAAATACTGCGAGTTGAAAAAGGAATGCCCCGAACTTGATACCATAGATATTGGCGGTGGTTTCCCTATCAAAACCTCTCTGGGCTTTGAGTATGACTACAAGTATATGGCCGAACAAATCGTAGAGAATGTTAAATGGATCTGCGGTAAAAACAATGTACCGGTTCCGAATATTTTCACAGAATTCGGCAGTTTCACCGTGGGCGAAAGCGGCGCTACCATCTATTCGATTATGGATCAGAAGCTTCAAAATGATAAGGAGCTTTGGTATATGATTGATGGCTCATTTATCACGCACATGCCAGATGTATGGGGACTCAATCAGAAATATGTCATGCTGGCAATCAATAAATGGGATGAAATGTATCATAAGGTGAATCTCGGCGGACTCACCTGCGACAGTCAGGATTATTACAACAGTGAAGCACACACAAGCGAAGTGTTTCTCCCGATGATTCCTGATGATAAACCAGAAGACAAACTTTATATTGGTTTCTTTCATACCGGCGCCTATCAGGAGTCACTTGGAGGATATGGCGGGATACAGCATTGTCTCATCCCCGCGCCCAAGCACGTGATCATTGACCATGACAAGAAAGGCAAACTCGTAAGCAGGTTATTTGCCGATGAACAAAACAGTGAATCCATGTTAAAAACACTAGGGTATTAATCCAACCTTTACAATTCAGCGGGTGTCTTTTAGGAAATAACTCAAGATGAAAAAGCTGATTTTTTTGGTATTGGTGTGCCCGCTCCTGTTTTATTCTTGTAAGGAAGATGATCCGGGCAGCCCATTCTGCCCGGAAGGAGAATGCACCTACACCTTTTTTAATCAATCCGAAATAGATTTAGTCTATTCGCCTAACTTCGGCGTTGTTGCGACCGTTGAGCCAGGGGATTTACGCGTATTTCAATACGATTATCACTACAACGACAACCCGGGAATCGCGGATGATGAATATGATGATATCCTGCTTTTTCAGATTGATCCCGATGTAAACGAATTTACTTTGACCGGGGAATCTGAACTGGAATCAGCATCCGTCGTGTTCAGACGACTATGCTATTGTTTCGCAGTCCAGTTTTATCCGGCTACAGCAGGTACAATTACTGGTAAAAAAATCAATAATGGCCTTTGGAGAATTTCAATTGACGTAGAAATTGAGACCCCCCATGATTTTTCCTACTTCGTGAAAACAGAAGGACTGTTTACCCAGTAAAACAATCGGTTAGTCAATAGCATTTAATTCCTGCCTGACAAACTGCATCAGGTCACGGATATAGTCGCGGCTGAAATCAAACTTAATGCCTGCAGCTTCATACACATCTGGTATTGACCGGGTATATCCAAGGCGAAGGGCATTCATATATCCTTCAAGACCTTTTCGATTATCTTCCCTGAAGTTTTTCCATACAGCCACGGCTCCTAATTGGGCCATTCCATATTCGATATAATAGAAAGGCACCTCATACAAATGCAATTGTTTTTGCCAGAGGTAGTCCTTGTTCTTCTGGTAGTCTGACCAGTCCACAATATCATCACTGAATTGATCGAGTATTGAATTCCATTCAGCTATTCGCTCTTCATGGCTATGCGTTGGATTCTCATATATCCAATGCTGAAACTTGTCAATAACTGCTACCCACGGCAATGTTTCAATGATTTGCTCGAGGTGTTCCGTTTTAGCCCGCTTCAATTCCTCCTCGTTTTGGAAAAATAAATCCCAATGATCCATGGAAATCAACTCCATGCTCATGGATGCGAGTTCTGCCACTTCCGAAGGAGTATGCTTGAAATCATTCAGCTCCAATTCCCTGGTAAGAAAAGAATGTACTGCATGGCCTCCTTCATGAAGAATGGTCACCATATCTCTTAATGTGGATGTCGCATTCATAAAAATGAATGGCACTCCGATTTCCGACAACGGATAATTATATCCCCCGGGTGCTTTCCCTTTCCTGGATTCCAGGTCAAGGTGCCCCATTTCTTTCATTATTTCGAGACATTGCCCTAAAAATGGATCCAGGCGCTTGAATACCTCGATGGTACGATTGGTCAATTCCTCAGAATCGCGAAATGGCTTTAATGAATCCCGACCTAACGGATCAACGGCTTTGTCATACGGCTTCAATTCGCTTAGTTGCATTTTCTCCTTACGATCTATGGCCAATTCATTGAGCATCGGCACCACTTCCTGCCGTACCGATTCATGGAAGTCGAAACAATCCTGTGGACTGTAGTCAAAACGTCCCATGGATTTGAACTTATAATCACGGAAATTATTGAATCCGGAATTTTTGGCGACCTGAGTGCGCAGTTCGATAAGCTTGTCATATAACTCATCGAGCGTATCTGCATCCTTCAACCTTCGCTCTGCTATTTTCTCATACGCTTCCTTCCTCCGGTCACGATTGGTTTCGTGAAGGATCACAGCAGCCTGCTGCAGGGTAAGCTCCTTTCCGTCCATTTCAATGGTCATTCCACCTGTTACCTGTCCGTATCGTTGCGTCTCCGTTTGAATACGCGTAAACAGCGGTATGTTTTCCTCCCGGAAGATGTCAATTTCCTTTCGGATCTCCCGGATCATGATATCATACCCTTCAACGGACTCCAGTGATTGAATGAACGGGGACTCAATAGCCTTTTTATTTAGCAAATCCGACATCGGTGCAATCTTAGGCTGAATCTCCTCCACAAATTGACGGTAGGCAGCACTATACTCTTCCTTATCCGTCCATCGTGTCATATTGATGTATCTCCAACCAAGGTCCTCGGATATTACCGACTCCAATTCACTGCGATCACGCATCCATTGTTTCAGTTCATCAAGGCTGTCTATCTGCCGTTCGGTCAGATCCTTATAATACGGCTCAAGGGCTTCCCAATTGCTTATTATAAAATTATCCGGCAAAAATTTTCTTTCCGGCCGCTTTGGTACTTCCACCTGCATAATCTCTTTTTTTAACCTATTTCAATAACTACATCATCCGACACAGGATGTCCCACACATGTCAGGACATATCCCTCCGCTAATTCAGATTCGGACAGCCCTTCTTCTTCGTCCAGCTTAACCTTGCCGGAAATACACTTACCCCGACATGCCGTACACAATCCGCTTTGACAGGAATACGGCAAGTCAATACCCAGATCCAGTGCCGTCTCCAGAATAGTGTTACCGGCTTCTACCTTAAAAACATGTTCCTCACCGTCATAGATCACTTTAACTTCCCTGGATTCTGCCGAATCGGATGA
Organism: uncultured Roseivirgaceae bacterium; assembly: GCA_964351425.1. Classification (GTDB taxonomy): domain Bacteria; phylum Bacteroidota; class Bacteroidia; order Cytophagales; family Cyclobacteriaceae; genus JAUILA01. The sequence goes on along the minus strand of CAYGOW010000041.1, from coordinate 6,085 downwards.
TTCGTCCTCCTCATCAGCCCCCTTTAATTCCTTATCGATAGTGCCAGCGACAAAGCTTTCCTTGTAAATATTATCTTCTGGTATCTCCTGCTCTATCAGGATATTTTGTACATTCTTCATCATACCCTCAGGGCCACACATTAAGAAGGTCGTATGGTCATTGCCCCAATCCGGCAATCTTTCAAATATTTTTACCAGCATATCATGGTTCAATAAACCGGAATGGCCTTGCCAATTCATCGGTGCATCATCCAGGACATGGATAACACGAAGACGTCCTTCATAATTTGCCTGAAGTTCATCCAGCGCATCGCGGAAAATGATGCTTTCAAGATTACGGTTACAGTAGATCAAGGAACAGATGCTGTCGGGCTCCTTGACCAGCAACGTCTTAATGATCGACATCATGGGCGTGATCCCGCTACCACCGGCAAACATGATAAGATGACGTTTATTCGTTTCATTATATTCCGTGGTGAAAGAACCCATTGCCTCCATCACCTTGATTGTATCACCGGCAGAACACCGGTCATTCAGGTAATTCGATACAAGACCCCCGTCAACACGTTTTACTGTCACGGCCATTTCATTGTCCACCAATGGAGAAGAGCTTAGTGAATACGCCCGGCGTACTTCTTTGCCGTCAATAGTTAAAATCAGGGTAAGGAATTGGCCCGATTTATATGTCAATGGGTTTTCAGGTTGTTCAAAGACAATCGTAATCGCGTCCTTAGTCTCTTTAATAACTTCCTTTACCTTTAATTGCCTGTATTTACCTGAAGAAACAGCATTTGTCTGTGCTTTTTTCTCCGTACTTTTTTTCTTGAAAAAATTAAATGCCATAAATTTTATTAGTTCATGATCAAAATGCTAAACAGCACCCTTAATTGTAGCAAAGATACCGTAAACCGGTGTATATCGCCACTTTCAATAGAGATTAACAAGAAACCATAGTCTGAGTTTATGCCCGAAGGCATTTCCTTGGCATTTTATGAGAATGAATTTAATTATAGCCGCCCGATCGGTTGAAATTGTTATTTTTGCCATCCTAAATACTTTACCTATGGACCTCAGCACTTTAAGCGCACTTTCCCCGGTAGATGGCAGATATCGACGCCATACCAGCGGGCTTGCCCCTTTCCTTTCCGAGTTTGGCTTAATAAAATATCGCGTATTAGTGGAGGTAGAATATTTTATTGCCCTCTGCTCCCTCCCATTGCCTCAACTGAAGGATGTTGACAGCAGCCATTTTGAGCCAATGCGTGACATCTATCGCAACTTCACGGAGGAGGATGCCCAAAAGATTAAGGAAATCGAAAAAGTGACCAATCATGACGTAAAGGCTGTTGAATATTTTATCAAAGAATGGTTTGATGGGCATCAGCTGGAGTCGTTTAAGGAATTCATTCATTTTGGTCTTACTTCCCAGGACATTAATAATACAGCCATTCCACTCTCGCTAAAAGATGCCATGCAACAGGAAGTTTATCCGCTGCTACAGGAGGTAATGAACGCTGTAGGCAAAATGTCGTCAGAGTGGAAAAACATACCTATGCTGGCTAAAACGCATGGACAACCTGCCAGCCCTACAACACTAGGCAAAGAGATGAATGTTTTCCACCAGCGACTGAAAGAACAAGTGGACGGATTAAAATCAATCCCCTACTCGGCTAAGTTTGGTGGAGCCACAGGCAACTTCAATGCACACCATGTAGCTTATCCGGATAAAGATTGGCACGCGTTTGCAGATGATTTTGTCACAAATGGCCTGGGATTGAAAAGAAGTCATCCTACGACGCAAATCGACCATTATGATCATTTGGCTGCTTTGTTCGATGCATTAAAACGAATCGATACCATTCTGATTGATTTCTGCAGGGATGTTTGGCAGTATATTGCAAGCCACTATTTTACTCAAAAGATTAAAGCAGGTGAAGTAGGTTCATCCGCCATGCCTCACAAGGTAAATCCAATTGATTTTGAAAATGCTGAAGGAAATCTGGGTATTGCCAATGCCTTTTTCGAACACTTGTCCGCAAAACTACCTGTTTCAAGGTTGCAGCGTGACCTGACTGACAGCACGGTACTTCGCAATGTCGGTATACCCATTGGACATTTACTTATAGCCCTTCAATCCCTCCGAAAAGGTCTCGGAAAACTGCAACTCGATGAGGCTTCTATTCACGCCGACCTGGAGAATAACTGGGCAGTAGTGGCAGAAGGGATACAGACTATATTACGAAGGGAGGGATATCCTAAACCTTATGAGGCTCTCAAGGGATTGACCCGAACCAACGAAAAAATCACGGAACAAAGCATCCATGACTTTATTCAAACACTTGACGTATCCAGTGCAATAAAACAGGAACTTCTGGCCATCACCCCATTCAACTATACAGGAATGTAATCAACCAACGTAGTCACCCGTTTTTTCACGGCACTCTTTTCGTCTCTTTTTCAATTTGAATTTCCAGAACGGCCCGTTCCGAAATAGAATGCCGATTTTTGCCGTTAAATTATGTCCGAGGCGTACGACTTCGCTTTTATAGGACGACTGACCTTTCTTCTGAATAACATATTCAAACCCCATATCAGTGGTAACATCCTGCATGCATTTATTACCAAGTAATAAGCCTTCAGAATTATTCTTGACCCACTGTATTGGCCGCTTTTGTTTTAGTTCCTTATGCTTCGGCTTGTTGGTCGGTGATTTATTGGTCGTTGCTGTATTGCCAAACTTTAAATCATCCTGAGCTACCGATGGAATACTGAGCAAAAGAAAAAAGATGACCAGGTATTTCATTCCGGCAATATGCAAAAAAATGACTAATTAGTATGTCTGATTGAAATCTTCAGGGACGTACAACAGTTCGTCCGCAGAGAAATCGAACAATGTCAGTCGCCGCAAATCATAGTAGGCCGTCCAGAATGACCGCAGTGCGTTAACATAGCCACGTCGTGCATCATCCTTTTCTGTTAAGGCAATATTCAGGTTTGTAATATCAATTTTTCCAATCAGATAACGGTTTTGCGCCACGTTATAACGTTCCTGGGCGACTTCATCCGACTTCTTCGTGATTTCCAACTGGGATCGTAACACGGCAAATTGACGTACCTGGGTGAGGATTTCCTGTTCAAATAACTGTTCGTCCTGGGCAATAACGTAATCCGTCAACTTCATATTGGCCATCGCCGTTTGCATACGTGCCTTGTTTCTGCCCCAGTCAATAAGGGGAATATTGAACGACACATTGATTCGTTGCTGGTTGTTCGGATCAGTTCCTAACCCTTCAAGCATTTCGCCGGCATTGTTGTATCCGAAGGAAGCAACCACATCGGTTTGAAACCGCTGTGCCCTGGCTTGTGCCACTTCGCGCTCCGCCTCAAGCCTCCTTCGTTCAAATTGAATGTAATCAGACCGATTCAACTTGGCATACTCAAGTGCTTTACCATAATTGACATCAAATTCCGGAATCCCTTCCGGCAGGATCAGGACAATCTGAACATCTTCGGTAAGTCCGATATACGCCCTCAATCGTAACCTTGCTGTTTCCTGGTCGAGTTGGGCTTCCACTACATCCTGCTGTGAACGAAGCAATTGCAGTTCCACCTGTAAAAGTTTATCCTTGGAGGTTGTCCCAATGTTATATCGACCCTGTTCAATTTTATAAATCGTATCATTATTTGCCAGGTTAAACTGGGCGATCTCATAATTTATTTGCGCATCCAGGAAACTAAAAAACCGTTGCGTTGCTTCCCGGGAGATAAATTCCATCTCCTCCACGTATTCCCGCTTCGATTCTTCATAACGAAGTGGTTCTGTTCTTTTGTCCCACTTCAGGTCATTAAAACCAAAAATTGGCTGGACCAACCGGACATTCACAAGTGTTGTATTGAATTGTGTCAGGTCCCGTTCGATATCTTTAAAGTAGCTCAGGTTTGAGTTAATGGACACATTACCCCCTGTCCATGGGAGTGGTTGCTCGATTCCAAGGTTCACAATGGAATTAATTTGTTCCCGTTGCTGGAAGACAATGGTACCATCGTCAAGGCGGTTACTGAAAAAGTCACGGTTGTAATCCGGTGCCGTTCCATTTAAACGCAATTGTGGGTTATAATTAGAGCGGTACAATCGATACTGCCAATAACGGTTTTCCAACCGGGTTTCCGCTTGTTTTGCAGAGGGCGACTGAGCCTTGGCCCGGGCTATTATATCCTCGAGCGTTAGACGCAGTTCCTGTGCATTCACCGTCATTGTAAAAACAAAAAGGAGAATGGTAGTAAGTGTTAGGCGCATGATATATTTATTCGTATCGAAGTGATGAAATTGGATCCTGGAGAGCTGCTTTACGTGCGGGCGCAATTCCAAAAATGAGCCCGATGGAAGCAGCCACTCCAAATGATAATAAAATAGAAGAGACGGACACGATCGTAGGAATTTCCGCAATCTGGCTTACCAGCTGAGCAAGGATGATCCCCAAAACAACGCCAATCAGCCCTCCACTAACACTGATCATTACTGCCTCAAAGAGAAACTGGAGTATGACATCGGTCTTCTGAGCACCTATCGCACGCCTCAAACCGATTTCCTTTATACGTTCAAGTACAGAAGCCAGCATAATATTCATGATGCCAATCCCTCCAACCAAAAGCGAAATACCGGCAATTGCTCCCAGGACTAGATTGAATATATCCTTGGTTCGCTGTTGCTGTTTTAGCAATAATTCAGGGATGGTGATTTGAAAATCAACTGTACCATAATGCCTGCGTTCCAGCAGACGCGCAATAATGTCTGCCACATTGTTCAGATCGCCGGACTCTTTCACTTGAACAGTTATCCGGTCAAGTTGGTGATAGTTTGTCGCCTGAGAACCTCCTTCCTCGCTGTTGGCCTGAGCAATTATTGTCTGGTTAACCAGCGAGCGGTTCTTATAGCGTAACAAAGCTGTATTGATGGGTGTGTACACATCCATATTATAGTTTCGTATGCCAAGGTTTTCAAGACTCTTTGCACTGATATAGCGTGCTTCCAGGACACCCACAATGCGAAGCCATCGGGACCCTACTTTTATAAGCTTTCCGAAGGGGTCTTCCCGGGTGAAGAATTTGGATTTGATTCCTGAACCAATTATACAAACAGCCTCTCCTTTGAGGGCCTGACGTTCGTTAAATAAACTGCCTTCAGCAATCTTAAAACTGGAAATATCAAAATAGTTATTCTGAACACCCACCAGCTTTGCAGAACGACGTATTCCGTTACTGATGATATAGGTGTCCATGACAATTTCCGGACTAACAAAATCGATATTAGGAATGACCTCTTTAATACTTTTGACGTCCTGGTTGGTAAGTCCTGTTGAAAAGTTTTTCTTCTCACCACTTTGGTCTGCACCGCCCTCTTCATCTGCGATATTTTCCTCTGTCTGTTTGACGATCGGTGTAATGACAATATTATTCACACCAACCAGCTCGATCTGTTCAAGAATTTCCTGTTGGGCGCCATTACCTATAGCCAGCATGGAAATTACAGCAGCCACACCAAATATAATACCCAGAGCTGTAAGCATGGATCGCATTCTGTTGGCCATTACAGCATCAACAGCAATCATGAAATTAGGTCCGAATTTTTGCCACATATTAGTTTCCGGATTGGGCTACGTTGTCCGTTTCACTAGTTGGCAGTAGTGTAAGAGAAGCATCCTCCAGACCATCTGGTGTGGAGAGGAACAAATCTTCCCCTTCTGTAACCCCTTCCAGTATGACTACTTCATTGGCGTTTGTATCGCCAACCCGTACTTGTTGCTTCCGGAAACCAATTCCCTCCGCTCGAACAACATAGGTTATGCTGTCCCCCTGGTTATGAATACATTCGAGTGGCACAAAAACAACATCCTCCATTTTTTTAGCAATAATCCGATTGCTTGTAGTCATAGCAGGCCGAAGCGTCGTATCCGTTTCAGCTATCAGAATATTTACCTGAAAAACCTTCGCATCTGAATTCGGCCGTTGCTCACCGATGTTGGCTACATCAATTACTTTACCGGTTAATTTCTTATCAGGATAAGCATCGAGTCCTATCTCTACA
>CAYGOW010000040.1:12071-15651 GCA_964351425.1 uncultured Roseivirgaceae bacterium | reverse complement strand
GCAGATATCAATGGCGGATATGACTATTCCTCCAGCAATACCAAAACCGAATTTGCTAACCCGGAATTGCCCCCTATCGAGGCTTCCGGAGCAGTGACAAAGGTGCTGAATGCCAATGCCACCTTGAGTTACAACCTCTTCAGTGGCGGCTCGCGGGTGCATACACTCCGACAACTGGAGAATCTGAATTATATCGGCGAACTTGAACTCAGGGCAAGTATGGAACTAACCATTCTCAACGTGATGGACCAATACCTCAATTCCGTGGCACGTCTGGAAGAATTAGCCTTACGTGAAGAAGCTATTGCCATCTCCCTTGACAGGTATCAGCGTGCAAAGGAAAATTACGCATTCGGGGCATTTTCAAAAGTGGAATTTCTGAATGCCGAGGTTGATTTACGCAGTGACAGCACAAGTCTCATCGATGCACGCCTGCGCTACGAAAACGCACTAAAAACCCTCAACAATGTGATGGGTATTTCACCGGACTCCGGCTTTGAAGTAGCGGACGAAATATCCTACAATGAAACGCTTGACCTTGGCCTTCTTCTGGATGAAGCGATGATGAATAATTCCAACTATCTCATTTCGCGAGCCAACCTTGACCTGAGTGAACTGGATGTCAAGCTTGCACGATCCAATTATTTCCCATCACTCGATTTTACCGCCGGATACGCCTATAACAATGCCGACTATGAGGCGAATTTCATTACCAGCTCAAGAAATAATGGCTGGAATACAGGACTCACAGTAACGTATAATTTATTTGATGGAAGGAATCGACGACGAACCGAAAATAACGCCCGGGTCCGAACGGAAACCAGTCAGTTACAGATTGAGCGGACGGAGAATCAGTTAAAAACAGATTTGCTCACCACCTTTAATAATTTTGAAACCAACAAAGAACTTCTTGCGCTCACCATACGTAACCTCGAATCGGCTGAGGCCAATTACCAGAGAAGTCAGGAAGCATTTGCCACAGGCGAAATCACCGGTCTGCAATTACGCGAAGCACGGCTCAATTTATTGAGCCGGCGATTTAACGTGGTCCAACTTCGCATTCAAACCAAGGTATCAGAAGTAAACCTGTATTATTTATCAGGCACCTTGGTAGCGCCTGTTGCCAGGGCTGAGTAAAGAAAGGGATCCCCCGTTCAATTTCAGGGGGATCCCGTTTTATATTAGCGCCAACCACCTCCCAGGGCACGATAGAGATCTATCGAGGCATTCAATTGGTTCTTTTTATATTCAATCAACTCGATCCTTGACTCCAGTGCATCTCGCTGAGTCAGGAGTACTTCCATGTAATCCGCACGGGCCGACCGAAACAGGTTATTGGAAATAGTAATGGATTCCGTCAGTCTTTGCACCTGTTCCGATTTCAGGTCATAACCCTGCTGAAGGTTAGTCACCTTTGAAAGCAGGTTGGCAACTTCGATGTAGGCATTCAACAGGGTTTGTTCATATTGATAAACTGCCTGTATCTGTTCGGCATTTGCGCTTCGATATTCTGCCTTAATTGCATTTCTATTGACCAAAGGAGCAGACATATCCCCTACTATCGAATACAAAATAGATTCAGGCGTCCTAAACCAATAAGACGGATTGTACGCCTGATAACCAAATCCCGCGGTAATGCCAATGGACGGATAGAATCGCGCCTTCGCAACCTGTACATCCAGTTTGGAAGCTGCCAATTGTAGCTCTGCCTGTCTCACGTCCGGTCTGTTTTCCAGTAATTGCACTGGAGTTCCGGTTGCTATCAAACCCGGATCCAGATTAGGAAAGGCCGCTGAATTACGCGCAATAGGTTGCGGGTAACGACCCACCAGATAATTAATCCGGTTTTCCGTTTCCACGATCTGCTGCCGTATTTCATATTGCAGGCTCCTGGTATGGAGCACTTCCGATTCAAATCGCTTTACGGCGAGTTCGGTTACCCGTGCTGCCTGCTTTTGAAGCCTGACTATCCGCAAGGCATTCTCCTGGATCTCTATGTTACGCTGCACAATTTCCAGTTGATTATCCAGGGCCAGCAATTCATAATACGAATTGGCTATTTCTGCAATCAGGTTGGTAACCATAAAATTCCTGCCTTCCATCGATGCAAGGTATCTTGAGACGGCTGCTTTCTTGGCATTACGCAACTTTCTCCAGACATCCAGTTCCCATCTGGCATAGGCACCCACCATAAAATCGCCAAGGGGCTCGGGCATTTCCTTTCCCGGCTTAATTTCAGTGGTGGCATCATTAGCTCCTTTGCTGGTGTACCGGGCAGGTTTATCCACACCGGTCCCGGCCTGCAAACCAATAGAAGGAAGGTATTCTCCCTTACGTGCCTGCACTTCATTACGCGCTACCTCAATCTCCTGCATGGTGATATTCAATTCCTGGTTATTTGCCAGAGCCGTATCAATAAGTGCAATGAGATTGGTGTCCGTGAAATATTTATTCCAGCTCACGGTGGCTGTGTTCGTACTGTCCTGTGAACCATTGTAGGTTACAGGGACTGTCTTGTTCACTTCTTTCGTGGTAAGCGTTGGGACGCATGAATAAAATACCGTCCCCAGAAACACTAGTATTAGACCACGATATGCATACATCTGTATCATTGGTGTTTTATTTTTATTGGTCTCCATTTGAACGGTTATTTTGATCATGCTGGGCTGTCAGAAGTTTCTCCTGGTCCTGAACCCAGTGTACATATTCTTCAGACCATGGTTCGTCATGTTCGTCCCTGATCAGGCTTCGGCCTTCGGCCAGCTTAGCAAAAATGTAATAGAGACCCGGTATGATTAAGACGCCCATGACGGTACCCAGCAGCATCCCTCCAAGCGCGGAAGATCCGATCGTCTGGTTTCCCACTGCTCCTGCCCCGTGGGACAACACCAGCGGTATCAGGCCGGCAATGAAAGCAAAGGAAGTCATCAGGATAGGCCTGAATCGAACCCGTGCGCCTTCAATCGCAGAATCAAGTACCGACATACCCTGGTTGTGCTTCTGAACGGCAAATTCTACAATCAGTACCGCATTCTTTCCCAGAAGCCCTACGAGCATGATCATTCCTACCTGGGCATAAACATCATTGGCAAGTCCCATCATCTGAATCAGCAGATAGGATCCAAAAATCCCAAAGGGCAACGACAGGATAACTGCCAGTGGCAAAAGAAAGCTTTCATATTGACCGGCCAGTACGAGATAAACAAAGACAAGCACTACGAGGAATACATAAATCGCCTCGTTTCCCCTTCTTGACTGATCATAGGAAAGGTCTTCCCAGGCAATGTCATATCCGCGCGGCAAGGTGCTCGCAGCCACCTCACGGATGGCATTGATGGCATCACCGGTTGTGTAGCCCGCCGCCGGAAGTCCGCGGATAGAGGCTGAATTGTACAGGTTATACCTGGTAATTTCATTCGGCCCCTGGCGCTTTACTAATTTCATAAAGGACGAATAAGGAACCATTTCACCCTTTTCATTCTTCACAAACAAATCAGTAAGATCTGATGGCATACTCCTGTATTCCGGACCAGCTTGTACATAAACCTTGAAGAATCGCCCAAACCGGATGAATCCCTGT
>CAYGOW010000040.1:0-12061 GCA_964351425.1 uncultured Roseivirgaceae bacterium | reverse complement strand
GATACCCCCTTTTGCATGGCAATCTTGTTGTCAATCTGCAACTCATATTGCGGGTAATTGGCGGCAAAAAATGTAAACAGCCCGGTCAGTTCCTTGCGTTCCCGCAGGGCATCCAGGAATTCGTCGTTCACCTTTTCAAATACCTGGTAGTCTGTCTCATTTGTCTTATCCAACATTCGCAGGGAGAATCCACCTGATGTACCGAAACCAGGCACCGCAGGCGGCTCGAAAAACTCAACAATTGCCCCAAGGTTTTGGGATTTTTCCTCAAGCTCTTCCATAATCTCCTCGACCGAGTGATGGCGGTCTGACCAATTCTTCAGGTTAATAAGACAAGTACCGGCGTTGGATCCACGTCCTTCGGTCATGATCTCATACCCGGCAAGAGCTGATACGGATTCAATTCCCTCCACCTCTTCGCTGATTTTCTGCAATTCAAGTGCGACCTTGTTGGTCCGTTCGAGTGTTGACCCCGGAGGTGTTTGAATAATCGCATAAATCGTTCCCTGATCTTCATTCGGAATAAACCCGGAGGGCACCACGTCATTCGCCCACACAATGGCCAATCCGAACACCAGCAACATAATGAAGGTAAGTGCCCGCTTATTGACTATCAGTTTCAGCACACCTACATATTTCCCGGTAAGCTTAGTGAACAGTCTTTCAAAACTGTGCAGAAATCTATCTACAGGTGACTGCTTTTTCTCTTTCCCATGGTTATTCTTCAAAAGCATCGCACACAACACGGGTGTAAGAGTCAACGCGACCACGGCAGATAAAACAATTGCACTGGCCATGGTCACAGAAAACTGTCGGTAGAAAGTTCCTACCGGTCCGGACATAAAAGCAATCGGAATAAAAACAGCGGTCATAACCAGCGTTATGGCGATAATGGCTCCGCTGATTTCACCCATGACTTCCTGTACGGCATTATAGGGCGATATATTCTTCTCTTCCATTTTAGCGTGAACCGCCTCCACCACCACAATCGCATTATCCACCACAATACCGATGGCCAGAACCAGTGCAAAGAGTGTAATCAGGTTAATTGAAAAGCCGAACAGCTGGAGAACAAAGAATGTCCCGATAAGGGATACCGGTACAGCCAGGATTGGGATCAGTGTGGACCTCCAGTCTCCCAGGAAAAGAAAAACCACGATGGCAACCAAAATGAAAGCATCGCGCAGGGTATGGGTCACTTGTTCGATGGAGGCATCAAGAAATTGCGATACATCATAACTGACCTTGTAACCCATACCGGGAGGAAAATTCTCCTCCATTTCTTCCAATTGAGCTTTTACCTCTTCAATTACCTGAGAAGCATTTGAACCGACGGTCTGTTTCAGTACAATAGATGCCGCAGGATAGCCGTCCAGGTTGGAGTATATGTCAAAGAATTCACTACCAAGTTCCACTTCGGCGATGTCCTTCAGGTGAATGATCTCCCCTTCTTCATTCTCCCGGATAATAATATCTTCATATTGCTCAGGTTTGTTGTACCTGTCCTGATAAACCAACACGTATTCAAGCGACTGCGCCTGTTTACCAGAACTCTGGCCAAGGCGTCCCGGTCTGCCCAGGATACTTTGCTCCATCATCGCTTCCATTACTTCTTCCGCTGAAATACTATAGGCACGCATACGGTCCGGCTTCAGCCAGACACGCATGGCATATTGACGGCTACCGAGAATTTGAGCCCGTGCTATGCCTTTGATCCGTTGAATCTCCGGAATAATATTGACGTTGGCGTAATTGTATAAAAACTTCTCATCCGCTTTCGTGTCCTTGCTGTACAGGTTTACATACATCAGCATACTTGGCTGAATCGGGGTAATAATAACCCCTTCCCGCTGTACGAGCGGAGGAAGCAATGGCATAACCTGGTCGACACGGGTTTTCACCATGACCACCGCCTGGTTCGGATCCGTGCCCGGCTCGAAGATGACGCGTATTGTGGCTTCTCCTGCACTGGTAGCATCAGAAGAAATATATCGCATGCCCTGCACACCATTAATCGCCCGTTCAATCGGGATCAGTGTGGAATTTGTCAGGACTTCAGCGTTGGATCCCGGATAAGCGATGAAAATGTTCACCGTTGTCGGGGCAATTTCAGGAAACTGAGAGATCGGCAACGTCTTGATTGCCAGTACTCCCACAAATACAATGACGACCGAGAGGACTATGGCCAGCACCGGTCGGTGTATAATTCGGCTAAATAGCATAATTTCAGATTTTTAAGGACCGATGATTACTCTGCATGTAAGTGAAGCTGTTCGATGGCTTCCGATGGCTCGATGAACTCAACATCAATCTTATCGCCATTCCGAACCTTCCGCAGACCTTCCAAAAGGATTCTATCCTTTTCATTCAGTCCGTCCGTGATTTGGTATAAATGAGGTAATTCTGCGCCTATCGTAACCTCACGCGCCTGAACGGTTTCATTTTCATCAATGACAAAAACAAACTTTTTGTCCAGGATGTCATAGGTTACTTTTTGCGGAACAATCAGCGCCTCCTTTAAGGGTATGGTCATCAGAATACTACCTGTTTCGCCGTGTCTCAGGAGTCCGTCCGGGTTTGGAAAGGTTGCCCGGTAAGGAATATTCCCTGTCTCATTATTAAAATCAGCCTCAATGGTTCCTACTACACCCGGATAAGGAAAGACTTTGTTGTTGGCCATCAGAAGGCTTACGTCCATGTTACTATCCCGCTTTACCCTGGTCATATAGTCCAGGTATTCTGCTTCCGGCACATTGTAATAGACCCACATGTGTCTGTTATCTGAAAGATGTGTCAGTAATTCTCCCTCTTCCACAAGGCTGCCTTGTCGAACATGAAAACGGTCAATAATACCGTCGAATGGCGCGCGGATTTCAGTGAATCCCAGGTGAACCGCTGCAAGTGCCATTTCGGCCTTGGCTTTGTCGTACTTGGCTTTAGCCATCGCCAATTCATTGGGAGCAACGATGTTGCTGTCAGCAAGTACTTTTGTGTTATCGTATTCAATTTTGGCGAACTCAGCTTCAGCCCTGGCTCGCTCCATTTCAGCCTCATATAGTTTGGGCATAATTTTAAAAAGAAGTTGCCCTTCCTTGACAAACTGCCCTTCATCAACATATATTCTTTGGATAAAGCCCCTCTCCTGGGCACGAAGCTCGATATGCTGAATTGAACTTATCTGGCAGACATATTCCTTGGTTAAAGAGGTATCCATTTTAATCGGACTGGTCACGGCAAATATGGATTCCATTTCCTTTTCCTGTCCTTGTCCTGTTTGACAGCCTGTAAAGCATATTGATGCGAAAAGGCCTACGAACATGAGATTTCTAATCATCATTCAATTGTTTTAAAACGATTATGGTTTTATTATTTTATGTCAGATGTAGCGTAAAACACACCTGAAAGCATCTGAATGGTCATGCGACCGTAAGATGCATGAAGTAGTAACCTGATTAGCAAACCAGATCCTGCTTTATTGAAATGAATGAATATAAATCAAATAATGAATACCTGCAGCAACAGGTGCCTTGGCTTAACTGCGGTATTTACCCGTCGTAGGGTATAGTCTTTGGAAAACTGTAACGATCTTGAACCAATAGCTTCGCTAACCCAATTGCTTATCGCAAAGGAAGAATCAAAATCAGGTGAGGTTTTTTTCTTTAGTGAGGTAACTTCTTCTTCCTCTTCCTCGGCAAGGTTAAGTCGGGATAATTGTTCTTTCTTCTTTGAATGCCCCGGATGATACGGTTGTATTACCAGAATCCCGTGCTTTGCCTCTGAATTGGATATACCGGGAATGTGCATATATCCTAATTCGGATATACTGTTGACGCCTGAATGATCTGTTGTTGCGGTAGCTAATGAGATGAAACCGCACAGTAGAAAAAATATTGGCGCCAGAAAAAATAGAAATCCCGATCTTCTCATTAGAGCACAAAATTAATTAAAATTATTACCATCCAATGAATATGTGATAGAATTTAATGTTTTTGCGAAATATGATCGCGATTTGGACCGAACATCCGGCCATCTTGTCATCAATGGGTTGTAAAACGTTTTGAAGAGAACTTCACGATCATTAAAGTCCCCGCAAGAGTATTACCACCAAAAACAAACAAACTGTTTACAAGAAGGGTTGTAGCCTGCTGATTACTATCAATAAATTCCCGATATTCTGAGAATGCAGCGAGTAAGAAGTATAGGCCGGTGGTTATAACAAGGACGGCGATGATCCTGCCAAGAACAGGGTGTGGGAACAGCATCAGCAACAAAATGAGAGAAATCATGCCGATGAGCAAAGGCCCGAGTGGGGCAGTACCCGACGTACAAAGCAGGAATGAGAAACTCCCGCAAAGGAAAAGTTCAGGCAATTTTCGAATGAAAGATTTAAGTAACCACTTGTCAGATGATACGCCGGGTTTCATATACCTTGAAAGTATCGTACCATTCGATTTTCCTTATGAACGGGTATCAGGCGGTTCGTATGATCTTTAACTGTTGCTTGAGTTGCTGCAGCTGATCTTTGGCACTGTCAATCTTCGACTGAAACTCATCCTTCAATTTATTGGCCTTTTTGCTTTCAGCAAAGAATTCGAGGTTATTCTTCCAAACAGCAATGTCATTCTCAATGCTGCTGATTTGTTTACGCAGCGATTGCTCCTTGCGGTAAAGCTTTTGGTCGGCATTCGGACTATGCAGTATGTCGCTTACCTGGTTTTCTATTTTGATTCGCTGCTTTTCTTCGTCTGAAATACCGTCAAGGGCTTTCACATAGGCATTGACCACTTCGGTATACCTGTTCCTGATTTCAGAAATTTTGTTACGGGGAACAAACCCTGTTTCATTGTATTCTTCCTGAAGCGTTTTGAACTCTTCGAGATTATTCTTGTCCCCTTTAGCGAGCTTTTCAATCTTATCACAAATAGCGGATTTGTGCTTATAATTCTCTGTGTATTCCTTTGTTGCTCCTTCCTGATTGGATCGTTTCCGATCAAAAAATGCATCACAGGCTGCTTTGAATTCCTTGTAAATCGACTCCCTGAATTTTCCGGGTACCGGACCCACATCTTTCCACTCCCGCTGCAGGGCTTTCAATGCCTCAGCGGTTTCATGCCACTCTTTGCTTTCCTGAAGCGCCTTAGCCCGCTCTACCATTTCCTTCTTCCTCTCCAGGTTAGCTTCGCGTTCGGCATCAAGCTTTTTAAAGAATTGATTCTTGTTGGAGAAGAACTGTTTAAAAGAAGACCAGAAGGTACGATTTACCTCCTTGGCGCGTGCCCGGGGTAAACCACCGGTATTCTCCCATTTTTTCTGAATTTCCAGAAGCTTCTTTGTTTTCTCATTCCAGGCCTTAATGCGGTCACTGTCGAAGGAAGCAAATTCCTTCACCTCTTCTGCGAGTTCAAGTTTAACCTTCAGGTTTTCTTCCAGCTCTCCTTTGAGATGCTCCACGAATTCCTTACGGCGTTCATAAACCGCATCAGAAGCTGACTTGAATCGTTGCCAAAGCGGCTCCTGCTCTTCCTTGGGTACCGGGCCAATATGCTTGAACTCGTGATGCAGTTCATTGAGCTCCTTGATGGCTTCGTTGATATTAGTAACCTCGGCCAGCCCTTCCGCCCGCACACACAACTCCTGCTTCGCTTCCAGGTTTTTCTTCCTGTCAAGCTCCTTCAGTTCAAAGTAAATACTGCGCTTATCATAAAAACGATCGACCAGCGCGTTGTAGTTGGCCCAAAGCGAACGGGCAATACCACCAGGTACGGGACCTATGCTTTTCCATTCTTCCTGTAACGCCTTGAATCGCTCAAAACTAATATTGGTCTCCTCAGAGTCAACAAATTCACGCAGCTTTTCAAGGATCTCTTCCTTCTTCTTAAGGTTCGTTTCCTTCTGCTGCTCCTTATTCTTGACAAAGTTGGACTTTCTGTCCCTGACCAATTGATAGTTCGCATCAAAACGCAAGGTCAACTCATCCGGTCGATAGGCAAAGTCCCCCGCTTCTCCTCCTTCGGCTACAAATTTCTCCAGCGCTTCTTCCCTCTCCTTGTCCCGAATTTCGTCATAGGCATGCTTTACCTCACGAGCCGTCTTCTCGGCCTTGATAAATTCGTCACTCTTAGCTAATTCCTTAATGACCTCCACGAGTTCCTCTTTTGACATGACGCTGTAATCAGCCTCATCATCATCGTCGTGATGATCCTCATCATCCTTTTCTTTTAAATCTTCTTCGGATTGAAGTTCGGCCTTTTCTTCCGCGGTGGGTTCTTCTTCTTTATCTTCCTCTTTCTTCGGTTTAGCCGCTTCTGGCTCATCCTTTGCCGCTTCTGTACTTTCCCTGGCTTCTATCGCTGGCTTTTCATCAGCATCAGCTTCTGCTGTTTCAGCCGTTGTATTTTCACTTGCTTCAGACGAATCCTTTGCCTCTTCTGCCTTCACCTCTTCCGCAGGTTCATCTGATTTGGCAACTTCCTTATCACTTGTGGTTTCAGTTTCCTGAATGACAGCATCAACATCTGTCTTCTCCGAATCTTTTACTTCCTTCTGTTCATCAACTTTGTCTGCCTCACTCTTAACTTTTTCTTCCGGAGACTTTTCTACGTCGGACTTCCCATTCGAAGGTGGTATAGCACCATTCGAAGGGGTAGCTGCTCCCTGATCTTCCGGCTTCTTTGACTCCTCGCCGATTGCCTGATCTTTTTCGGAAGTAGTTTGATCCTTACGTTCTTTCTCCTTATTCATGCGTTTTTATTCTCTCACCTAATATGTAAAAATACTAAATTCATTCAATTAAGTCTCGGGTCTGTTGGATAATTTGAATACATCTGAAATCGGCCACCCAATTGCTTTAATACATGTTTCCATAGTTCATCCACCGCACTGTCAAATATTATTTCAGCTGCCGCGGGCGGCGTTACGATCCAGCTGTCCATGGATAACTCTTTCTCCAGCTGTCCACTGCTCCATCCCGAGTACCCCACGAAGAATCGTATATCATCACCGGTCAACTGTCCGTTGGTCAACAACGACTGTACCTGCTCAAAATTGCCTCCCCAGTAGAGTCCGGGGGTTAATTCCGTACCCCCCTCGAGGTCTTTGGAGCGGTGAATAAAGTGCAAGGTATCATGCTGTACCGGCCCTCCTACAAAAACACGCTGGTCATAATTTCCAAAATCCTCAAGTAATTCGTGCATCATAACCTCCGAAGGTTTGTTTAACACAAAACCAAAAGAACCTTCATCATTATGATCACACATCAAAACGACAGTTCGCTCGAAATTGGGATCGGGCAGAAATGGTTCGGAAATCAGTAAACTCCCTTTTTCCGGAGTATTTTTATTGTTGAATTTGAAATAATCCATACCTGTTAATGTAGTGCAGCCCGTACAGGCAGCTGCGTTAAAATTTTTCCTTCGAGTGCATTTAGTTCTTTCAACCTACTATAAACATCATTTTCATCAAAATAAACCAGTGCCATTTTAACAAAAATATGTCCGTGTTTTGCCTCGGATGCCCACAGGTTATGATAAAACTGCTTCATCTCCCCTTCCGGCAGGGCCTCATAGACTAACCTGAATCGCTCGGCCCCGCGACACTCAATCACAGAAGCAAGCAGGAGTCGATCCATAAAACGCTCTTCGCGACCACTCCTGCAGCCCTGAAGCAAATCCTTCACATACAAATCCGGCGACATTTCGGCCGGCAGACGTACTCCTCGCGACTCCATAATAGTATAAACGGATTGAAAATGTTCTAGTTCCTCAACTCCGGTGGCAATCAATTCGGGGATGATCTCGGTTCGGTCAGGATACTTCGCGACAAAACTCATCGCCATGGCCGAGGCTTTTCGCTCGCAATTGGCATGATCCTGCAGGAAGGTATCAAAATCTCCCATGACAGCGGCTACCCATTCGGGCGAACTGTCGACATCTAAATCCAGGCTTAACTTCATACTCAATCTTACGGATAAGGGTACGAAAAGGAAAATTTTAGTGCCTATATTTGTCTGAAACGCATAAATTCCAACTCATGAAGAAAGATCTTAGCGCCCTTCGAAAAGAGTATTCCAAACACACCCTGGATGCAGGGAATGTCAAAAAGGATCCTTTGTTGCAATTCAAATCATGGTTCGAAGAAGCCGAAGAAGCTGAAATCCCGGAACCAAATGCGATGAGTCTTGCGACGGTGAGCGACAAAGGGCTGCCCTCCTGCCGTATCGTTTTACTCAAAGGACTGGAGAATGGCGGCTTTATTTTCTATACAAATTACGCCAGTGATAAGGGTCAGGACCTTGATCGACAGCCTGTTGCCGCCCTCACGTTTTTCTGGCCGGAGCTGGAGCGCCAGGTACGTATCCAGGGAACCGTCTCACGGGTCAGCAAGGAGACAAGCACGGAGTATTTCCAGAGCCGTCCACGGGCTAGTCAAATAGGTGCATGGGTCTCCCCGCAAAGCACCCCGATTTCCAGCCGGCAATTGCTTGAAGAACGCCAACAGATGCTGGAGAAGAAATTCCAGGGACAGGAAAAACTTCCTAAACCGGAACAATGGGGTGGATATCACGTGGCTCCTTTTCTGATCGAATTCTGGCAGGGCCGCCCCAGTCGACTGCATGACCGGATTGTCTACACGCTGGAGGATAAAGAATGGAAAATCAGCCGCCTGGCACCGTGAAACAACCTGCGTATTTTGCGCGCTATGCATATCCCGATCGTCTTATCAGTGAAAATCCCGGACCTGGTACGTCAATTATTATTACGATTCCTTCCTACAATGAACCGGACCTTACCCAGACACTTTCCAGCCTGAGTGCCTGTGCCCCTCCTGATTGCATGGTCGAAGTCCTTGTCCTGGAAAATTACCCGGAGAATGAAACGAAAGAATCCTTCTATCAACTCCCGAATCACATCAGTCATCCGAATATATCATTCAAGGTGATAAGGAAGTCTCTACCAGTAAAAAAAGCGGGGGTGGGTCTGGCCCGTAAAATTATTATGGATGAGGCCGCGTGGCGGCTGACTGCGTTGGATAAGCCGAACGGACTCATCGTCGCATTAGATGCAGATTGTACGGTTGCCCCAAATTATTTACAGGCACTTCACCGATTTCAGTCATCTGCCCCCGAGCCAGCAGCAAGCATCTATTATGAGCACCCAACGCAAGGAAGTGAACCGCCCGAAATATATCGCGCCATCATAGAATATGAGCTCCACCTGCGTTTTTACGTACACGCGCAGCGATGGGCAGGCGCTCAGTACGCCTATCAAACAGTTGGGTCGGCCATGGCTGTCCGGAATGCCACCTACCAATCCGTAGGCGGCATGAATACACGTAAAGCTGGCGAAGACTTCTACTTTCTCCAGAAAGTCATGCCGCACGGATTTACGGAGATTCGTGAAACGTGCGTATATCCTTCTCCGAGAATATCCCATCGCGTTCCGTTTGGCACCGGTAGGGCGGTATCGGAAAGGGTTTCAACCCATCAGGAACGTACTTCCTACGCTCCTGAATCCTTCAGGATCCTGCGTGAATTTTACCTTCAATCCGAAGCAATATACCGTGGTCACAACCCGAATATTCACCCTTATTTAACGCGTTTCCTGACAGAACTAAATGCACAGGATGAATTCCGCCGTATGCGATCCATTTCCGGAAATCCGGGCACCTTTATCAAGCATTTTCATACCTGGTTTGACGGGTTTCATTTAATGAAATGTCTTCATTATTTGCGGGAATGTGGTATTCAGGATATTCCAGTGACCGATTCGGCCAGGTGGCTGCTCGAGGAGCTCGGAATGGAATCACCGTCGGATGTATACCAATTACTTTTGCTGTTCCGGAAAATGGACAAAGGCATTATTTGATGCCGGTACTGAATAATTTGTAGCTATCCTCCCTGATCTGAGCAATACAAGAGGTACCCAATTTGGCGCATACATTTTGAATGTAACTATCCACCGATTTGGCAAGCATGTACACATCTGAACCCCAAATATTGTGTAGCAAATTATCCCGGCTGATTTCCTTCCTTGGGTTCTGAAGAAAGAAAAACAACAATTCGAATTCATACTGCGATAATGGAATCTCCCTGCCTCCGAATATGGCCATTTGCTTCTTACGGTCCAGTTTCAATGAATTTACGCCTACTTCCCTGGCCCTTTTACGAATAATAAGGTCCTTCTCCAAAACAGCGCTTACCTTATGGGTCAATGCCCTGAGTCCTGTTATCTTTTCAATGAAATCATCACCTCCCATTTCAAATGCCTGCATCTGAAGAAACCGCTGCGATTTTGCCGTCAGAAAAAATATATAAGTGTCCTGAAAATCAGGAATCTTTCGTAACTGGTCACATACCTGAAGCCCATTTAATTGAGGCATCATAATATCCAGGATAATCAGGTCAGGCACCACACTCTTTGCCCGTCGTAAGGAACGGAGACTATCCTTTTCGACATACACATCATAGCCATTCTTCTCCAGATTATATTTCAATAATTCCAGAATGTCTTTATCATCATCTACGATGAGTATTTTATTTCTCCGATTCATTCACAGTTATTTTTTTGTGGGAATAAAATAGATTCAAGGATAGATTCGATTTGATCCGGGTAATTCAATTGTAACGGCTTACCTGCATCTACCCAGGCAAATAGTTTCGTTGCGTTTTTAGGTTTCAGGGATTTAAGCACAGGCACGCCCAATTGTCGAAGGGCTTCCGCATTGCATTGTTGTTCAAATTGGTTTTTCATGGGAATAACCATGAGTTTCTTGCCTAAATAAATAGCCTCGGACGGGGTCTCAAAGCCCGCTCCGCAAAGAATGCCTGTGCACGTTCGCAGGCTGTGGGCAAACCTGGTATCATGTACAGGACTGAACTGCAGATTGGCGGATTGATAAGATGTTCGTGTTTTCTTGGAGAATATTTCCCACCGTACATGCGGGATCATTTTGAGCACTTGTGCAATGCGTTCATCCGAATACGCCGGCAGGTATACCGTATAATGGCCATGAGTCACCGGTTCCAACTGTCGGAGATCCTTACGAATTATCGGCGTAAAGGCATTTGGGTGAAACTGTTGAAAATGAAATCCAAAGGCTGTGTCGGACGGCGCAAAATGCCTGAGGATAGCCATTCCCATGGGATCCTTATGCGATGGCATGGGGCACCCGGGAAGCGTCAGGGCACATTGATGACTTAAGGCGACGCAACGAACATTTTTTTTCCTCGCTGCCCAGGCACTGACGGGTTCAAAATCATTGAGAATCAGATCATATTTTTCTACGGGCAACTGGCGAATCTCTTTCAACAACCGGGAAACATTATTTTTTTGATAGGTCCTGGCGAGGTCAACCCCTCCCTTTTTGCCAAAATACAGGCTAACACCTCCGGTACGATAATGAATGTCAAAAGGTGTTTCAAGGTCGGCCTGATCGCCACTGAGTAAATAGTGTATTGTGCCGAAACGCTCAAGGACTGGGGCGATTTCTCTGGCGCGGCTTACATGGCCGTTTCCTGTGCCTTGAATAGCGTAAAGGATTTTCATGGCTGCTCCAAAACGAATTCGTTAATCAAATCGCGAAATATCTCCTGATTGTTCATTTCATTTCCTGCCCGTTTGGGCAGGTCGATCTTCTGCGTTTCGAGGTCCTCCGCATAATGATATAAGCGCCATTCGCCACTGGCATATTCCAGCGAAGTCAGATTCTCTATCCAGTCCCCTGAATTCAAATAGATGACTGACCCCTTCTCGTCCCTGATCGTACGTATCTGTGGCCGGTGAATATGTCCGCACGCCACGTAATCATATTCGTTACCAATCGCTATGCCTGGCGCCGTTACTTAAAAATCATCAATGAACTTAAGTGCAGATGTAACATTGTGTTTTATGCGCTTCGACAACGAGATCTTCCCGCGCCCTGCTTTCCGCGAAAGGTAATTCACCAGCGTATTCAGGAGAATAAGTGAATCATAGCCAACGGCGCCGAGTTTTGCCAGCCACTTTGAATGCTTCATGGTTACATCAAACACATCCCCGTGAAAGACCCAGGTACGGGTACCATT
>CAYGOW010000039.1:15475-15717 GCA_964351425.1 uncultured Roseivirgaceae bacterium | reverse complement strand
CCGGATATTTATGATCCCCTCCGTGGTAAAGAGCATCCCGTTGCGCGCATTGCGCGTAGGCATAACGCAATCAAACATGTCCACCCCCATGGCAATGCATTCAAGGATATTTGCCGGTGTACCCACTCCCATCAGATAGCGCGGCTTTTCTTTCGGGAGAATGGAGCATACCAAATCCGTCATTTCATACATCATTTCGGCGGGTTCTCCTACCGATAAGCCTCCGATAGCATTCCCTTCCC
>CAYGOW010000039.1:11020-15442 GCA_964351425.1 uncultured Roseivirgaceae bacterium | reverse complement strand
GCCGACTGCTGTCTCAAATCCTTGTATACACTGCCCTGTACAATGGTAAACAGGGTTTGGGAATACCCATAAAGCCCGTCGGTGGAATCGAATCGATCACAGCATCGTTTTAGCCAGCGATGGGTCATGTGCATAGAATCCCGGGCATAGTCATATTCACAGGGAAAGGGAGTGCATTCATCAAAGGCCATGATTATGTCTGCACCGATTTTACGCTGAATATCCATCACTCCTTCAGGAGTAAAATGATGGCGCGATCCATCCACATGGGATTGAAAAGTCACTCCTTCCTCTTTAATCTTCCTGGAATCAGATAGAGAATACACCTGGTATCCGCCGCTGTCGGTCAGAATCGGCCGGTCCCAACCATTGAATTTATGCAACCCACCAGCGGTTTCTATGATATCAAGACCGGGTCGCAGGTAGAGATGATAGGTGTTTCCGAGAATGATTTGTGCCTTGATATCATCAACCAACTCCCGCTGATGCACCGCTTTGACCGACCCTGCCGTACCAACCGGCATGAAAATCGGCGTTTGTATCTGGCCATGGTCGGTGGTGATAGTTCCGGCTCGTGCTGCCGAGGCTGGATCGGTTGTTTCAAGGTGAAATTTCATGAGCCGCAAAAATACAGGAATGAGGGAGTATTTGGTATAATAAGAACTTTTTTCCGTGGGAATCACGGCGGACTTATGTAAAAATTACCGCTATATTTGTTTCAGAATTTTTTTGTTATGCTTTTATACATTCTACTGGCTATTTTTTGTGCCTGTATCCTGATTCAGTGTGTCCATTTTATTGTTATTATGGTTCGTTTATCCCGCCCTTTACCCGAAAGGAAGAGCGAATTAAAGCCCATATCCATCATTGTCTGCGCACACGATGAAGAAGAAAACCTCATGGAATTACTGCCGTTGCTATTCGAACAGGCATACCCTTCCTTCGAAGTAATTGTTGTGGACGACCGGAGCAACGATGGCACGCATGATTATCTGCTGGAAGCCTCTGCAACCTATAAAAAATTAAGGTATCTGACAGTCGGGCATTTACCCGAACACATGAATGGGAAAAAGTATGGCCTGACATTGGCGATCAAGGCGGCCCGGTATGACCGGATCCTCCTGACCGATGCCGATTGCCGGCCTGCCGGTATGCAGTGGCTGCATGAAATGACCGCGGCATTCTCGGATCAAACCGACTTTATCCTGGGCCATTCTATGTACACTTCGGAAAAAGGTATGCTTAACCGGTTTATCCGGTACGAAACCTGGTGGACTGCCATACATTATTTGTCAGCGGCACTTGGTGGCAACCCCTACATGGGAACAGGAAGAAACCTGGCATACAAGAAGTCTGTTTTTCTGGAGAATAAAGGATTTCGTGGCTTTGGCCATATTGTTGGCGGGGATGACGATCTCTTTATAAACAGGTACGCAAAAGGGAAGAATACGGCGGTGGTGCTTTCCGAAGAAAGCTTTACATTCTCCGAACCGAAAAGAACGTGGCAGGAGTATTTCATACAGAAACTACGGCATTTATCCGTTGGGAGATATTATCGTCCGGCAACCCGTATTACCTTGGGTGTTTTGTCATTATCGCATATATTTGGTTTACTTTTAACACTTGTACTGCTTACAGTACCTGGCGGCTTGTATTGGGCTATTGGCGGGTATCTTTTGCGAACGTTGTTATTACATATTACGTTGGATAAAACAGGTCGAAAGCTAAAAGCAGACATTCCACTGGGTTGGACAACCCTGCTGGATTGGATGTACGTGGGATATTATCTGATCACGGGCATATCGGCGACATTTACCAAACGGATCAGATGGAAATAAGGAAACAGTTTTCGGACAAAGCCCTGGAGGATTTCAGGTTGATCGATCTGGCGGTAGCCGAATCTGACGAACAGGCGTATGCTCTTCTCATGGAGCGTTACAAACGGGCTGTCTACCACATGATCTTAAAAATGGTCCGGAATATAGATGACGCGGAAGACCTGACGATTGAAGCATTTGCCAAAGCCTTTAAAAATCTTCATAAATTCAAGAAGGATTACACCTTCTCGACCTGGCTTTTCCGCATCGCCACGAACAATGCCATTGACTTTATTCGCAAAAAGCGTCTGGAAACCATGAGCCTGGACACCTCCTATCATGATGATAACGGGGATGCTGTCCAGATCGACGTTGAAGACCACAACCTGAACCCACAGGAAGAGGCTATCAAAACACAGAAAATTGAACTGATCCAGCTTTTTGTAACGAAACTGCCCCCTAAATACCAGCGACTTGTGAGACTCCGTTACTTCAAGGAATATTCCTATGAAGAAATTGCAGATGAATTGAATGCCCCCCTGGGTACAATCAAGGCCCAGCTTCATCGTGCGCGCGAACTCATGTACGACCTGGTCAAAAACAAAAAAGACCATATGTAAGCCTGACGTTGCGTATTACAACCAGATATGTAACTTTGCGACATGTCAATTCTTTCATTCTTTATCTGGGAAGCCATGCCCGAGCTGTTTACATTCCCGGATTTTATTCCGTTGCTTGGTGGACGTCCCGTACGGTATTATGGCTTGCTCTTCGCACTTGGGTTTCTGATTTCCCAACAGATATTATTTTACATTTATCGCCAGGAAGGCAAACCGGAGAAAGACGTAGAAACGCTTACCATATTCATGGTCATAGCAACTGTCATTGGCGCACGCCTGGGCCATGTATTTTTTTACGAACCCGAAAAATATCTCGCCAACCCAATTGATATTCTTAAAATTCATGAAGGCGGACTTGCCAGTCACGGAGCGGCATTCGGAATTTTATTTGCCTTATGGCTGTATTCCCGCTACAAGATAACAGTCAAAGGCATCAAGTTTACCTCCGAACGCATCAAGCGACCCGGTCAAAACTATTTTCAGGTTGTGGATCGCATTGTCATTGTGGTTGCCCTTACGGGCTGTCTGATTCGGGTTGGAAACTTCATGAACTCCGAGATATACGGGAAGGAAACCCATTCGGATTACGGAGTGGTTTTTGCTAAAAATGTTATCGAATACTTTGAAGATCCGCAATTCCTGATCGAGGATGTTGACTTCCAGAAAGATCCCTCACGGCCAGTTTCCATAGAAGGTTATGAACCAATTAAAATTCAGTTCACCTTTGAGGACAATACCATCAATGCCGAAGAATACGTAAGAGTCAATTTCCCGGAAATGCTCGAGCGAAGGCTGACCAGCCAACCTTATTTTTCAGAACATGTGTATGTGCCGCCCAGAGGACCATTGGGCTACAAGGTGGTGCAAAAAGGAAGACAACTCGTTGCTACGGCAGATGCCTATGGTATTGCACGGCATCCGACCCAGTTATACGAAGCCACAACCTCACTGCTTTTATTTCTTTTACTCTTTTTCCTTTGGAAGCGTATGAAAAATAATACGCCCCCCGGACTTTTGCTTGGGTTGTTCCTGATCATTCTGTTTGGGTTGCGATTTGTACACGAACTTTTCAAGGAAAATCAAGTAGCCTTTGAGGATAATATGCAGTTTAATATGGGACAACTTTTAAGCATTCCGTTGATCCTGGCTGGAATTTTTATTCTTATCCGCGCGTTGACACTCTCAAAGAACGAGGAATCCAAATATTGATTTCTTCCTCCGGCGGGATGGCCATTTAATCGTATATTTGATACCTTATGGCCAGAATTTTGCACAGTATCTGAGATGTTTTCCATTCTCCTTGTCGTACTCAGCCTGCAGTTTCAGGCATCGGATTCCATACCAGCCACGGTTGGTATCGCGGAAGAAACGTATGCTTCAGCAGACTCGGTCAGGGAATATGTACAAATAGGGCGCATCGTTGTCATTGGTAACAAGCGGACAAAAAAAGCCATCATTCTCCGTGAAATGAAAATATCCACCGGGGATGTCTTTGAAGTTAATGAACTGAAAGCCCTCTTACTGGAAGACCAAAAACGCATTCTGAACACCCGGTTATTTAATACGGCGAACGTCACTCTGTTACCCACTGCAATGGGCGTGGCTGAAGTATTGGTAGAGGTGAGTGAGCGTTGGTACTTTTTCCCGATTCCGATATTCGAACTGGTCGATCGTAATTTTAATGACTGGTGGGTCAATCGCGGGCGCGACCTGAGCCGGACAAATTATGGTGTCAAGTTATATCAAAAAAATACCACGGGGGTAAATGATGCCTTGCGGGTGACACTTCAATTCGGCTTTACCAAAGAATTCGGGATCCAGTATAACCTACCCTATGTAGATAAATCAAGACGTCATGGCGTAACCCTGGTTGCAAATTATTCAGAAAATAAAAACGTAGCATGGCGAACTGTGGATCACATTCCGGAATTTTTTGAAAGTGATAATAAACTACTCATCAAGCGGAGGATAGGTGCGGGATATCA
>CAYGOW010000039.1:3597-11010 GCA_964351425.1 uncultured Roseivirgaceae bacterium | reverse complement strand
GAAATTCATTTTACGTTACCCACAATGCGTGCTTTATGTATCATAATGCCACCATTGATGACTCGCTGGCGATTTTAAACCCTAACTATTTTCGGGATGAGGCATTGCAGCAGCAGTATTTCACCTTAAGCTACTCGGTACGGGTTGACCGGAGGGACTATACAGGCTATGCATTGGAAGGGTACTGGATGGAAGCTGCCATCATAAAAACAGGACTTGGGATTTTTGATGATATTGACAAGACCGAGGTAAATCTTGAAATGGCCCGGTACGCCGCACTGGGTAAAAATTACTACCTGGCGAATTATTCCACGATTTTCTTAAGCACCCCAAATGAGCAGCCTTATTCGAAATACAGCGCCATGGGTTACAAATCAAGTATGATCCGTGGATACGAATTATTCCTGGTTGAAGGACAGCATTATTTTGTCAACCGAACAACTTTTAAGAAGCAGTTATTTAAGACCAAATTCTACATAAACCCAATCCCCATAGAACAGTTCAGGCACCTTCCACTGGCCATTTACCTGAAGGCATATTTTGATATGGGCTATGTACAGAACCTTGACCGCTATAAAGAAACCGGCATCAATACCCGGTTGGCCAATCGTTATTTATTCGGTACCGGAATAGGCGCAGATATCGTTACCGCCTATGACATGGTTTTCCGCCTTGAATATAGTTTTAACCGGGAGGGTGAAGCCGGCTTTTTTCTCCATTTCAGAAAAGAATTTTAACGGAAAATACCTGTCCGTCGGTAATTCGACCTTTCCCGAATGGAAACCTGCCAATCGGGATGTCTAGCTTTCTTCCTGCTTTTTTTCAGCGTGTATGCCGAAGGCCAAATCCTCTATCCGGACGTAAACAGCCTGGGGCTTGGTGCCTCAGTAGTGGCCAAGTCTGGAATTGAAGGTGTCTTTTATAATCCGGCGGGCCTTGGTCAACTGGGCGCCGTGGAATTTACCGGATCCCTGGTATTCCCATATATCGGGACCGGCCTTAAATCATTCTCTTCCGGGTTCGTCGCTCCACTAAAAAAATATGTTCTGGGAGCCGGACTCGAAGTCCTCTCCGATGAAATCTATCAACAGTCCCGGGTTACTGCGGTTATCAGCCGGCATTTCGAATTATTTAACCTGGGTATTCGTCCGGAATGGAGGAGAGAATTGATGGGTGATACCTACTCGTGGTCATCCTTTTTTATCACCATAGGCACCCAGTGGTACTTCGGCGAAAAGGCACGAGTCGGATTCCTGATCAAGAAACCGATAACCCGGCCAGAGGTGGATCCCCTCCTGCAGGCAGGGCTGGCATGGATATTCTCCGAATTTTTATCCGGGTATATTCAATGGAGCAAGCAATTGGATTACATGGCCACTTTGTCGGGTGGTCTTTGTTATACCCCCGCAAAGCGACTGGCCTTTTCCACCGGGTGGCGATTAAAACCAGCAAGGATATTTTTCGGCATATCCTATTCCCTTCAAAGCAGCCGGCTTGATTACGCCCTGGGGCTGGATCCTCACTTGGGAATAATCCAGGGAGCCGGATTATACTGGACCAAAAATAAAAATCCATGAGGGAATGGCTATTGCTCCCATTTCTATTGTTGACTCACCCTGGCCTTTCACAGGGGGAATTGGTTTTGCCGGAGAATAATTCAATACCCGAAAATCTGGAGATAAGCTCCCTGGACCTGAATAAAACGGATGCAGCTACCTTACGACTCCTTTCTTCATTGAGTGACCAGCAGATCAGTGATATAATCAATTATCGAAATACGCTGGGTCCATTTCTCGCACCCATGGAATTACAGGTAATCAGCAGTTTATCACTGAACGAAATTAAATCGTTACTGACGCAATTTTATATCCGAGAAAACAGTGCGGGTCAGCCATTCTCTTCCAGCCGGGGCCATATCCTGTACAGGTATAAAATTACTCCTTCGTCGAACTCAGCTAAAGGCCATGCAGGCAGTTTCCATTACATGATGTTCCGACTCCAATACCGGTTAAATGAAAAAATCAGAGGTGCCGTTACCATGGAAAAGGATGCCGGTGAAAAATTACTATGGAATCCCGGTAACGGATATTATGGACCGGATCATTTGGCTGGATATATACTATGGCAACCTTCAGGGACCACCCATCTCATTGCCGGCAATTTTCTGGTACACTACGGACAAGGTCTCGTCTCCGGCGCTGGTTTTAATCTTGGGAAAGGGCGAAACCCTATTGAATCCTTGGTAAGTCCCACCAGCGGCATCATCGGGTATCGTGGCCTGCAGGAGTCACTGGGAGGGATTGGAGCGGCGGTGCACGTAACAAAACCAAAAATAAACATGGCATGGTATGCCCAACGAAAAAAGCTGGATGCCGTCCTCCACACAAATTTCGGCAAACCCCATTTTCAAACGATTCAAACAAGCGGCCAACACCGAACAGATTCTGAAATACACAACCGGCATGCTGTCTCTCGAAAAACAGTTGGCGCATTTATCGAGTCAAACCACCTGGACTTTATTACGCTGGGAGCGTATGTAAAATATGATCTATTAAGTCACCCACTGAGACCAGACAACTCGATCCATAATCTATATAAATGGTCCGGCAGTGACCTCCTGACGACCAGTTTTTTAATGAGAATACGTTACCGACAAATTGTTGGCTGGAGTGAATACGCGGTCAACTACGGGGGTAAATCAGCCAGTCAGACCGGAGTGCTTATTTCATTGGGAAGACGATGGTCATCCTCTCTCGTTTTGCGCGATTACAAACCAGGTTATTTTTCCTTTGATTCCAATGCTTTTGGAGAACGTAGTGCCGGGCCTGAAAATGAACGTGGTATTTTTCTCGGCCTGTCATTCCGGCCGAGAAAAAAATGGACCATTACCTCCTATCTGGATACCTACAATTTCCCCTGGCTCACCTATACCGCCTCTGCTCCCGGCACGGGAATTGAATATTTTATAAGCAGTCAAAGACAATTGAAAAATGGGTTGCAAATCACCCTGGACTACCGGATTGAAGAGAAACCGGAGAATTTCAGGGATGATTTGGCAAGTTTACAACAGGTGAAGGTTGCCATCAACCGGCAGGTTGGTATTTACCTTTCTAAAAGAATGAACCCGCAAGTTGAGATGCGCTTCAGGTATCGATGGAAACAGGTAAAACAAGGGCCTACAACTGTCACCGGATCAGCCGCCTACCAGGAAATCATCCTTAGCTTGCGGCGATGGGATATCAGCTATCGGTTTACCCTGTTTGATTCGGAAAATTACTTATCGCGCATTTATTTTTATGAACGGGATATTTGGGGGAGCTTCACCCTTCCGGCCTATTTTGGGAAAGGGATTAGCCAGTATCTTTTAATTCGCTTCAGAATGAGCAGATGGTGTGATTTGTGGGTTCGCGCAGGTATTTCCAGAGGAATGAAAGCCAGGGCAAATAATGGGGTTTATTCAATGAGAGAAGAAAAAAAATTGGTAAGTTGTCAGGTAAGAATAAATTTATAGAAGGATGCACGCAGTTGATATGATTGATGCCCCGGTACTACTGGCCATAGTCATTGGGTTAATTTTATTTGTTGTCATATTTACCTTAATATTCAGAAAAAAGAGATGACGGGTTATGAGATAAGAATGAACATCCTACCTTTGTCAGAAAGCAAGAAAATTTTAGACCTATGAATGTAAGAGGACGAATTTTGGAAATAGCCGACACACAAAAGATATCGGACAGGTTCCAAAAACGTGAGTTTGTAATCGAATATGCAGATAATCCACAGTACCCTGAATTTGTTCAATTTGAAATAATCCAGGATAAATGCAGTTTATTGGATAGCTATAAAGTAGGAGACGAAGTAGAAGTCTATTTCAACCTGAAAGGGAGAAAGTGGACGAATCCACAAGGACAAGTCAAGTACTTTAATTCACTTCAGGCCTGGAAACTTGAAAGTGCAGGACAGGCACAAGGACCTGCTCCAATGGATAGTGGTGATTTAGACAAAATGGAGGAGCCTGGCTGGATTTCTGAAGACGAACAGGATTTACCCTTCTAGTATGAAATACTATTTATTACTGGTACCCATTCTTTTCTTCTCAGGTACTTTCATTCAAAAAACGCGTACCATCAAGTATGAAGGGAAAGATTATCTTACCACTTTTGATGTGCCCGAAAAATTTACGGGCACTTACCGGGGAAGTGGAGAAGGGTATTTGGAATTAATGGAGGATGGCACCGGAGTCTATCATTACGATGTATTCTTTGCTCCTCCGGAGTGCAAGAAACAACCAATTACACTTGAATGGGGATTCTTACTGGACGAAAAAGACAACATCGTCTTTTTCAACCGGAAATACGGGCGCTCCTATCCTATCCTTCTAAAAAGCACAGGTGCTACCAGTTTCCAGGGATGTCGACAATCCGTGATGCTGGATTTCATTCTGGATTACAGCGACGGACCTTTGCTTGTCTCCTCCAGTGATGACTGGAGCAAGGAGTAACTCAGTCTGCCTTTCCTTTTTTCAATGTTATCAGGGTGATTTCCGGTGGAATACCTATGCGTCCCGGATATCCGATATATCCATAGCCACGGTTGACATACAGGTACTGACTGTTCTTTTCATACAATCCCGCCCACTGCTTGTAGGCATATTGTGCCGGACTCCATTTGAAGTCCCCTAGTTCGATCCCAAATTGAAACCCGTGCGTATGACCTGCAAACATGATATCGATATCCTTAAATCCGGGTAGTACCTGAGCTTCCCAATGGCTTGGATCATGGGATAGTAGTATTTTAACATCGGCTTCAGCTCCCTGATGCGCTTTGCTGAGATCACCATATTTAGCAAAACGTCCTGCCCCCCAGTTCTCATTTCCGAGTATAGCGAGTCTTTCCCCATCCACTTCAACGATGCGATGTTCATTCATCAATAAGTCATAGCCCATTATTTTATGTGCCTCCTTGAGATCTTCAAAGTTTCTCTTCTTTGCCTGCGGACTTGACCAGTCACGATAATCTCCATAATCGTGATTTCCTGTCACAGAAAATACCCCAAGCGGAGCCTTTACTTTGTCAAAAATGTCGATATAGTTCCTCACTTCATCCGACTGATTATTGACAAGGTTACCGGTAAAGAAGACCATATCGGGTTTTTCTCCTAAAAGGAGGTCAACACCACCTTTTACGGCCTGCTTATTAAAAAAACTTCCCGAATGAATATCACTGATCTGCGCAATAGTCACACCATCAAACGCCGCCGGTAAGTTTGGCAGATAAACAGTTTTTCGGCGTATTCGGTAATCATGGGCACCGGAAAGGATTCCGTAACTCATGGCAAGAAAAGGAACAGAACCTGCCACCATTGCGGTTTTAAGTAAAAAATCAGACCGGGAGATCGGCTCTCCTCCTATTGAGTCAACATCTGATTTAAAGAGCCCGACTACCCACTTTCCCAGGCGTACCAAATCATCAGCCACGAGGAAAATAGCTCCAAATACTTTGGAGAAATAAACAATAAAAATGATGGAAAACGTGATGCTCCTTGTACTGCCCTTCCATAGATCAGGATCCCCGAAATTATACAGAAGAATAACCAGGAATATTAATACCGATAAGGCCCAGTACCCTATGCGGATTCCGATCTGCCACGATCCGGATAGGTTTCTTGCCAACTGGCTAATACCCTGATAGACATACAGGTCTACCAGAAAGAGTACCAGAATGGTCATTGAAATTACAAAAAATCGATTCATATTAACTTATCCCCAGTTTTCTATTGATCTTGGCAAAGAATTGATACATGATTGGAACAATGATCAACGTCAAGAAAGTTGCAAAGGTTAACCCAAATATTATTGTCCACGACATCGGGCCCCAGAATATGGTATTGTCTCCCCCGATAAAGAAATCAACTTCATAAGACGCGAAGAAGGCCACGAAGTCAAAATTAAGTCCAATAGCAAGAGGCAACAGCCCTAGTACGGTTGTTATGGCCGTCAGTAAAACTGGCCGGAGGCGGGTTTTACCTGCCTCGGCAATCGCTTTGTCAATTTCTCCGAATGGTAATTTCTCCTCACCGAGTTTGCGTTGCTTCCTGTCTCGTATCAACTCAATAAAATCCACCAGCACAATGGCGTTGTTCACGACAACGCCGGCAAGTGAAATGATCCCGATCATGGTCATGATTATCACGAAGTCCATATTGAAAGCAAATAAACCCAGGAAAACACCTGCTGTAGACAAAACAACCGAAGACATGATAATCAGCGGCGTTGTCACTTTATTAAATTGGGCGACAATAATCATGAAAATGATAAATACCGCTAATAAAAGTGCTTCCTGAAGGAAGGCCATTTCCTCCATTTGCTTCTCCTGTTCCCCGCCGAATTTATAATTATATCCCTGTGGCATGTCAATATTCTCCAGTACTTCCCGGATCTGCGCATTAACTTCTGTGGCATTTGCGTCGGCCAGTACGTTTGAATACAAAGTGATCATACGATCCAGATCCTTACGCTTCACAGAACCATAGGTAGTGCTGACTTCAATATCGGCAACAGAAGAAATCGGGATCTGCATCATCCGACCATTTACCTGGTTCCTAAACGTTATGGATTTGTTTCGAAGTGCTTCCAGGTCATACCTGAATTCATCCTGCAACCTTAATTGAATCTCATAATCATCTTCCCCTTGCTTGAATTTTGAAATCTCCTTGCCGAAAAGTGACGTCCGGATTTCATTGGCAATGGTATAGGAGGACAAACCAAAGCGCCGTGCTTTCTCCCGGTCAATATTGATCAGGAGCTCAGGCTTCCCGGTAGTCATATCAGACTGCAGATTCTCAATACCATAAATCCCTGATTCATTAATCTCTCCTTTGACTTTTTCGGTTAATGCCACAAGGGTTGGAAGATCTTCGCCGGTAAGTTCGATATTGATGGGCTTACCTGTAGGCGGACCGGCCATGTCTTTATCAACAGCCACGGCGACCCCAGGATATCCTTTCACTACCTCTCGGATTTCCGATAGTATTTTTCTCGTATCCACACCCCCGCGGTCTTTGTACTCAACGAAGTTTACCGTGATCCGCGCTTTGTTGGGGGTATCGGTCTGTCCAATGGCTGACGGGTCATTAGGGTCAGCAGTATCGTTACCCACTTTCGCAATCATGGTTTGCACAACATCCCCGTAAGGCTCAATCACTTCACTTAACCGTGCCTCAATTTTTTTAGAAAATTCATTCGTCTTTTCGATATCCGTTCCTACCGGAAATTCGATGAATACGTTAACGTATTTGGGAATATTGTCCGGAAAGAATAACACCTTCGGAGGAAAAATACCATTCAGCGCGATCGCAACAATCAAAATGGCAACCGTTCCCCAAAAGAATATCCATGGACGAATTCCCTTCAA
>CAYGOW010000039.1:0-3582 GCA_964351425.1 uncultured Roseivirgaceae bacterium | reverse complement strand
GTTTTTGAATACAATTCCTCCAACCAGGGAAGGAAGGACTTTTGAAACGCTGCAGATGCCGGCACCAGGACAAAGACGTTCAACCAGATCAGTAAGCCAAATGCTGCCAGTATATTGCCAAGCGCCAGGAGAATGCTATCCGTCAATAATCCGCCGGCAATAAATGCTCCGCCAATTAACACAACAATTGCCCCGTTGCGGAATGATTTTTTCTTGTCTACCTGGGAAGGATCTTCCAGTTTCATAAAGGAAGAGATCAACACAGGATTAATCACCAATGCAACAAACAATGACGAAGTAAGTGTAATAATTACTCCAATCGGCAGGTAGCTCATAAATTCACCGACCAAACCAGGCCACAAAGCCAATGGTAAAAATGCAGCCAGTGTAGTTGCAGTCGACGTAATAATTGGCCAGGCTACCTCACCAACTCCCAGCTTGGTCGCCTCCCACGCATCATAGCCATCCTCCATGAGACGGTACACGTTTTCTACAATCACAATCCCGTTATCCACCAGCATACCTAATGCAAGTATGAGTGAGAAAAGAATCATCATATTCACGGTGATTCCGAAAAAACTCAAGACAAGGAAACTCATCAGCATTGAAACCGGAATGGCTATTCCAACAAACAATGCGTTACGTGTTCCCAAGAAAAAGAGTAGCACCACCACCACGAGGATGACCCCTGAAATGATATTATTTTCAAGACTGTTGACCAGGTCGCGGGTCATTTGGCTCTGGTCGTTGGTTATCGCCACGTTGACATCGGCAGGCAGGCGATCAAGCACTTCATCCAATACGGCATTCACCTTATCGGTGGTAATGAGCAGGTTTTCTCCGCTTCGCTTGATCACATCGACGGAGACCACTGGCTTTTGGAACAAGCGAGCGTAAGTATCATTCTCCCGATAATCAAACTCCACCTCTGCCACGTCACGGAGATAAACGATGTTATTATTCTCATGCTTGATAACGATATCGAGCATCTCATCTGGTTCATCGAATTCACCCACTACACGTAAGGTCCGGCGAATGTCACCTTCCTTGATGCTTCCCCCCGAAAAGGTGATGTTTTCGGCCTGTACGGCATTCTCTATATCCGAGAAGTTGACAAGGCGCGCTTCCATCAAATAGGGGTTCGCCATAATTTTCACTTCCTTTTCACCTACACCCCGTATTTCAACAGCCGATATCTCATTGATCTTTTCCAGTTCATCTTTCAGGTCCTCGGCCATATCTTCCAATTTGTCCATGGTATAATTCCCGGACAGATTGATATTCAGAATGGGACGCTCGGAGAAATTCAGCTCGAAAACATTGGGATCCTGGTCCAGGTCATCCGGCAATTCCTGATTGGCCTTGTCCACAGCGTCCTTGACCTTCTGCAAGGCTTCCTGGGAATCCATATCCGCATCAAATTCCACGACGATTGTCGAGTAATCCTGGACGGATGTAGACCGAATGTTTTCGATTTCGGATATGTCATTAATTTCCTTCTCCAGGGGACGGGTAATAAGGTTCTCAATATCAACGGGCGAGTTTCCCGGATAAGGTGTCCCTACATAAACGGTTGGCTGTTCCACTTCCGGGTAACTATCCTTCGGTAAGGATATGTATGCATTGATACCCGCAACCACCAGAAGAAACAGTAAGAAGAAAACCGTCGTCCGGTTTTTAAGCGCAATAGAGGTAAGCTTAAAACTTTTGTCCTGTTCCATTTCAGGATTATTCGCTGGTTTGATTTCCTCCGCCATAATTAATTCAATTTTGCCGTTTCTGTAGATACATCCGTTGGCTTGATCATCGTGCCTTCGCTCACATCACGATAGCCTTCCACAATTAATTGTGCACCGGTATCAAGTCCTTCCAGGACCTCTGTCTGCCCTTCCTGGGTACGGCCGGGCTGGATATAGACTTTTTTTGCTTCCGTATTACCATCGGATGAAGATGCTATGTACAGGTATTTACCCTGGGCATCAGACAGAATAACCTCAGTGGGAACAAGAATAGTGGATGGGTTACGGTAATCAACGACATCCAGAATTACCACCTGATTAGGTTTTGTGGTAAAATCCAGGTTGGGGAGTGTCACTTCTATATTAAATGTTCGGTTCTCTTCGTTGATCACTTCACTAATCGCCGAGATTTCGGAAGCAATGGTTTTGTTCATAACCGGAAATGTCACATTGACCTTATCCCCAACTTTGAGTGCAGAAATGAAACGCTCCGAAACGGCCGCTTCTATGTACATATTTCCCTGGTTAATCATTCGGACCAATGGCATACCGGGCTGGGCCATTTCGCCTACCCTGGAAGGTACCTCATCCACCGTCCCGGCGAAAGGCGCCTTTACAATCGAACGAGCAAGTTGGGAATAAGCTGTATTCAGCCTACTTTGAAGACTTTCTACGTTATTCTTGGCTTCCAGGTATTGTATCTCCGTTCCGATCTTCTTTTCCCATAAATTGGCCTGACGCTTGTATACCGCTTCCGCCAGTTCAAGGGAAGTCTTCAATTCATTGATATTATTTCTTAAAACGTCGTTATCCAGTGTGACCAGTATATCACCACGATTGACCTTATCGCCTTCACGAACTTTCACGTCTGTAATCCGACCGCCGGTTTCGGCTGACAAAAGAACATTGGTCCTTGATGAAACCGAACCGCGAATATTTATCTTATGAACGAACTCGCTTGGCTTCAACTCCTTTAGGTTTACCAGCACCGCATTGCGATCGGCAGCTGAAACCGCTGATGTATCCAACTGGGCTATTTCTTTCTCCAGTTCTGAAATTCTCGTGTTGATAGTCCGTGCCTGATCCCGTAATTCGGCCAGTTCCTTTTTCTTTTTGTCAAGTCCTTCTGTCGCACATGATGCCAGAATAACCAGTGACATGATGCTGTATATGGTAAGTTGTTTCATGAGTTTGCGTTCTATTAAATCCAATGTTGTTATTTATTGAGTACCCCGTAGGCTTTTTCCAGTTCGACCTTGGCAATAAGGGCATCAAAAAGTGCATTATAGTAATTGGTTTGTGCCTCTTTGTAGTCGGCATCCGCCGTAGTCACCTCAATACTGGAGCCGACACCTTCTTCATATTTAATCTTCGATACGTCATACACTTCCTGGGCAAGTGCCATGTTTTCCCTCTGGGCATTCATATTATCCAATGAACGCTGGTAATTGCCAGCGGCCTGACGTATTTCATAATCAATACTGTTTTTTAATTGCTCCGTAGTATTCTCCAGCTGAATCGCCTTGAGCTTTCGCTGCTGGATTTGGTTTGATTTTCTAAACCCATCAAAAATTGGCATGTTCAGTTGCAGACCCACCGTGCTGAATTCAAACCACGAATTTCTAAAATCAAAAACATCCCCCGAGTTGTTGGTTCCGGCAACTGCACCCAACGAACCATACAAATCAATAGCAGGCATGTATTGCATTTTTATGTTTTTCATGTCAAGAAGGTTTAACTCCTTGTTCGTTTGTAATTGCGAATATTCAATGCGGTTGGCATAATCAAATTCATCAAATATTTGCGGTGGAATCGGCTGAAAGACCAGGTCATCGATACGGTC
>CAYGOW010000038.1:13173-15909 GCA_964351425.1 uncultured Roseivirgaceae bacterium | reverse complement strand
CCAACCCCTACATCGGTCGGGAGTTTCATGGCGTGTGGGGAGACTTTGATGTAAAAATCACCATTGACTCTGCCTATACCATCGGTGGCACAGGGATTCTCCAGAACCCCAATAAAATCGGGCATGGATATCAGGCCGAAGGAAAGTCAGTTAATTCAAAAGAGCCACGCCTGACCTGGCATTTTGTGGCGAAGAATGTGCATGATTTCATGTGGGCAGCAGATCCGGATTACACCCATGACACCGCCCAGGTACCCGATGGTCCGCTCCTGCATTTCTTCTATCAGAAGAATGAGCAAACTGAAGAAAACTGGAAGCAATTGCAGGAATACATGGTGAAGGCAGTACCCTTTATGAATAAAACATTTGGCGAATATCCCTATGCCTCCTACGCGTTCGTACAGGGCGGAGATGGTGGCATGGAATATCCTATGGCTACCCTGATCACAGGCAACCGAAACCTGCGCAGCCTTGTCGGGGTCTCGGTACATGAAATGTTCCACAGTTGGTACCAGGGTGTGCTGGCCACTAACGAAAGCCTTTACCCGTGGATGGATGAAGGGTTTACTTCCTTTGCTTCCAGCATCACCATGCAATATTTATTTAATCCGGAAAGCACAGAAAGTCCTCATGGAGGAGCTTACCGCGCTTATATAGCCATGGCGAATAGCGGAAATGAAGAGCCTTTAACCACCCATTCGGATATGTATCACTCGAACCGGTCGTATGGGATAAACGCCTATTCCAAAGGAGATGTATTCATGGGGCAACTGGGCTACGTTATCGGGCAGGAAACAATGATGCGTGGACTGAAAAGGTATTATAACGAATGGAAGTTTAAGCATCCGACAGATGTTGATCTTATCCGCGTGATGGAGAAGGTCTCGGGTATTGAATTAGATTGGTACCTGATGAATTTTGTGTATACTACCAATCAAATAGATTATGGGATCAATGAAGTACGGCAATCCGGCGAAGCAACCTATGTTGAATTGGAAAGGATTGGTAAAATGATGATGCCCATCGACCTTTACGTAGAATACACCGACGGCACCAGTGAAATCCTGTACATCCCGCTTCGAATGATGCGAGGAGAAAAACCAGTGGAAAATGAGGAGGTGTCCCGATTGACCATGGAAGCATGGCCATGGACATACCCTTCCTATACGCTTTCCATTAATCGGCCACTATCCGAGATCAACCGGATCGAAATTGATCCTACCGAACGTATGGCGGATGTAGACCGGGAGAACAACGCCTTTAACAATACACTCGTACTTACTCCATTTACAGACCCTACACGATAACTCATGACAGCTGAGCAGGCAAAAAAGGAAATCGATGAACTGACCCGCAAAATCAATTATTACAATCAGCGGTATTACCAGGAAGACATTTCAGAGATCTCTGATTTTGAATTTGACCAGCTGCTTGAAAAATTGATAGCCCTTGAAAAGGAGTTTCCGGAATTTAAATATCCGGATTCTCCTTCTCAGCGTGTTGGAGGTACAATTACTAAAAAATTCGAAACGGTCTATCATACCTACCCCATGCTTTCCCTGGGGAATACCTATTCACGGGAAGAATTGGAAGACTTTGACTCACGGGTCAAAAAGGGAATTGGGGATGAGTCCTTTGCCTACTTCTGTGAACTGAAGTTTGATGGGGTCGCCTTGAGTATGACCTACGAAAACGGTCTGTTAGTCCGTGGCGTTACGCGCGGAGACGGGACCCGGGGAGACGATATTACGGAAAACGTCCGGACGATCCGCACGCTCCCGCTTCGTGTGACAACGGAGAACATGCAGGAAAAATTTGAGGTTCGCGGAGAAGCCTTCATGCCCCGCGAGGTCTTTCACCAACTGAATCGGGAGCGCGAAGATATTGGTGAAGAACCCTATGCCAATGCACGAAATACCGCGTCTGGAACACTTAAAATGCAGGACAGCAGTATCGTAGCCAGTCGGAAAATGGATTGTTACCTCTATGCTATTTTAGGGGAAGACCTGCCGTTTACGACCCATTCCGAAGGCATGCATTGGCTGGAAAAAGCCGGCTTTAACATTTCACCAACCTATCGTTTGTGCAAAAGCTTCGAGGAGGTACTGGAGTATATTGAAGAATGGCGGGAAAAACGCAAGGATCTACCCCTGGAAACGGACGGCATTGTTATTAAAGTAAATGACCTGGGCCAGCAAGAACGCCTGGGATATACAGCAAAATCCCCTCGTTGGGCCATTGCCTATAAATACAAAGCGGAGAATGCCGCCACGCGGCTCAAGGCAATTACCTATCAGGTCGGGCGAACGGGTGCTATTACACCGGTTGCCGAACTTGAACCTGTGTTATTGGCAGGAACCACGGTCAAAAGAGCTTCCCTGCATAATGCCAATGAAATTGAGCGTCTTGATCTGCGCATTGGAGACATGGTATTTGTTGAAAAAGGCGGAGAAATAATTCCAAAGGTCACCGGGGTGGAACTTACCTCCCGGTTG
Organism: uncultured Roseivirgaceae bacterium; assembly: GCA_964351425.1. Lineage (GTDB taxonomy): Bacteria > Bacteroidota > Bacteroidia > Cytophagales > Cyclobacteriaceae > JAUILA01. Next base: position 13,414 of record CAYGOW010000038.1, on the reverse strand, counting down.
GACGATAGTGTGCCTGTTTCCTACATTACACATTGCCCGGAATGCGGAACTGAGCTGATTCGCCGGGAAGGGGAAGCGCAGCATTACTGTCCTAACACAGATGGATGTCCGCCTCAGATTAAAGGCCGGATCGAACATTTTATCCAGCGCAAAGCCATGGATATCGATTCATTGGGTGAGAAAACCATAGCCCAGTTGTATGATACAGGGCTTCTGAGAACTCCTGCCGATTTGTATGACC
>CAYGOW010000038.1:5586-13163 GCA_964351425.1 uncultured Roseivirgaceae bacterium | reverse complement strand
GTATGACCTTTCCTTCGATCAAATTATTTCCCTGGAAGGCTTCAAGGAGAAAGGAACTGAAAACCTGCTGAATGGCATCAACCAGTCAAAACAGGTGCCCTTTGAAAATGTACTATTCGCCCTGGGTATACGTTATGTTGGACGTACGGTAGCGGAAAAATTAGCACAACATTTCAAAAATATAAACTCCTTGATGGAGGCAAGGGAAGAAGAGCTGATTGCTGTTCCTGAAATAGGTGGGCGGATAGCCCAGAGTGTCCGCCAGTTTTTCGAAAAGGCGGAGCATCGGGAGGAAGTCGGGCGATTACGACAGGCTGGAGTTCAGCTTGAGATCGTCGAAGAAGAGATTACACAAGTATCTGATATTCTGGATGGAAAAACTTTTGTAATTTCAGGTGTTTTTCAGCATTATGGAAGAGATGAAATTAAGTCAATCATTCGGGATCACGGGGGAAAAGTAGTTTCTTCGATCTCCGGAAAACTTGATTATTTGGTGGCAGGTGACAAAATGGGACCTGCCAAAAGGGAAAAAGCGGAAAAACTTGGCATTCCCATTCTTGCCGAAGATGAATTTACATCCATGATAAACCAGGCCAATGCTCGCGAATAAATTTTTAGCTTACCGCCTTAACAAGCTCATTAAAAAAGAGCGGAAAAGAGACAGCATAGGCTATGCTGATGCCAAATACATTGGCATTTTGTACACCGGTGAGGATCTGAAAAAGCATGATGCCGTCAAAAAACTGATAAAAAACCTTAAAAAAGATGGTAAGAAAGTAGAGGTCCTTTCCTTTCTGCCCAATGAGGTCCAGAATTTCGAATTCCGCTTTAACTTTTTTACCGACAAAGATGTTTCCTGGCTGGGCAAATTTAAGAATCCGGATGTCACCTCATTCGCCAACCAGCAATTTGATTATCTTTTTTATCTGGACTTTGAAAGCCGCCCCACGTTGCGGTACATTCTTGCCATGAGCCAGGCAAAATGCCGGGTAGGTCATTTTGAAGAAGAAAACAGACCGGTATGTGAACTTATGGTGGCACCCGAATTAACTACGTACAACAGTCTCATTGATGAGATGTATAAATACACGAAAATATTGACATGAATTTGTCTGACACCTTATATGGCACGGGAGTAGCGCTGATCACTCCCTTTACGAAGGATGAGCAAATCGACTATCCCTCCTTGGAAAAATTGATTGCCTATGTGAGCAACCATGGAGTTGACTACCTTGTCGTTTTAGGTACCACCGGTGAAAATGCAACCATAAACAGAAAAGACCGTCAAGCTATTCTCCGATTTGTTTGTGAACATAACCCTCGTAGCCTCCCCGTAGTCTTTGGTCATGGCGGGAATAATACGAGGGAATTAATCGAGGAACTGAAGACCTACGATCTGTCGGGCGTAACAGCCATTCTATCCGTCAGCCCTTATTACAACAAGCCGTCACAAGAAGGTATTTATCGTCACTATGCGGCATTAGCCGATGTTTCACCAGTTCCGCTATTGCTTTATAATGTTCCTGGCAGGACAGGTTCCAATATTTTATCATCAACCACGATCAGGCTTTCTGCACACGAAAATATTATTGGCATTAAAGAAGCGTCTGGTAGCCTTGAACAAGCATTGCAAATTAAGGAGGGGACTCCTGATGACTTTTTGCTGATCTCCGGTGATGATATGCTTACACTTCCCATTTATTCCATTGGAGGCACCGGAGTGATTTCTGTTCTGGCAAATGCACTGCCACATGTTTTCCAAAGAATTAAAGATTCCTTTTCATCTGGAAATATAAGTGAAGCTTCAAAAGCTGCATCCTCCCTTACAGAAATCAACCCCCTGATGTACGAGGAAGCAAATCCGGTTGGCTTAAAAGCCCTGCTTTCGCATATGGGTTTGTGTGATAAAGTGGTACGGCTACCACTTATAGAAGCATCCGCTTCTCTCGAAAAGAGAATCATATCAGCCTATGAAACTTTTCAGGTAACCAATTAGCAGGTTACCTATTGGCAATTAGGCGAATACATTTATATTAAATGTTTGTGTTATGCTATCTATTTTTTCACAAAACCCCACAGACAAGAACCGAAGTCACTTAAAAAATCTGATTTCAATGGCTATGGCCGATGGTTCTATGGATGAGCGTGAATGGGATCTGTTAAATGAGATCGCCAGGAAACTGCGTCTGACCGAAGAAGATATTAATCTGATTCAACGAAATCCGGACTTGATAGAAAGTATCATTCCCAGAAGGCATAAGGAGAAAGTACAACAAATGTACGACCTGGTTTGTCTGATGATTGCTGATTATGATATTGATGAAGGCGAATTGCGATTTTGTCATAAAATGGCCGAAAAGCTTAAGCTTGACCCACTTGTAGTGGATGACCTGATTAACCAGGTGCAATTTTATGTGGATCAAAAAAAGGATCCGGATAAAATTCTCGACGATATTTTATAAAAAAAACCCTGCACCATAATATTGATGCAGGGTTTTTTTATGTATTGTCAATTGACTACATGTCCGTCTGCTCAATGACACCACAAGCAACCCGGGCTCCGGCAGCACCACTTGGCTGCGAGGTAAAATCATCAGCTCCCGCGTGGATAATTACAGCATGACCGACAATGTTTGTCGTATCATCTCCTCCAATCGTCCAACCTTCAATGTCAATGGTATTTGAATACATCCCGTCTTCCCCAACTTCGAGGTTCATGATGTCTCCGTTGTGATAAACGTCAGATTCTCCCCTCTTACCATGATCTACACCCGTCGGGTTCCAATGTCCTCCGGCTGATGTAGCATCCGGTGCACTGCAGTCACCATTTTGGTGAATGTGAATGGCGTGTAACCCAGGCGTAAGTCCGGATAGTTCCATAGCAACAGAAACAGTAGATTCACCTGTCTGTGTAAATGTTAAACTTCCGGCAACGTTACTTTCACTGGCAGCTGAGATGGATGCCATCGCGGTAGGCATCGGCTCAACTTCGGCCACCATATCTGCCTCCTCTTCCACGGTCTCAGTAGTATCCCCGGAATTGGTGCTACAGCTAAACAGTAATGCGCTAAACAAAAGTGTTAACAATTTGAAATATTTCATGATCCTATATATTTAAGTGTTGATTTTTCGAATTTACGTGTTTTTTAACTTAAAAAGGTTTTCTACACCTCAGAAATGATGATTAGTCCGAAACCATCTCCTCTGTCATGTATTTTTCAACAAAGGGACATTCCGTTTCTATTTCAAAGTTCCGGTTTTGAGCATATGTTATCGCCTGATCCGCCAACGCAGACCCTATTCCCATTCCCCGGTTCTTTGTCGGCACATAGGTTTCCTTTAGATTGATAACGTCTCTATCGGGCTTTGTATAACGCAAGCGCGCAACCCCGGAACCAGTTCGCAGAAAAAATAATTGATTAATAATGTCGTGTTGGATGTCTGAATATTCCATGATTCCTTTTTTCTTAATTCGGTCAAATTCCGTACCGTATCCTATTGTAGTTCTAACACCGTAATAGTAGAAAATCAGTCAAAATGGGTGTGGAATATTCTCACACTATTGTGGACAAGGAATGAATTATACCGACGCTTTAAGGTCATTGTAATCAGTTACCTGACAAAAGGCATCAGACATAATCGAGGAAAATAATTATGGTATTGAGACTCTTTAGTTTTCTTCTTTGAGAATGCTGCGAATCTCATCAGAATATTCCGGAACTGCGCCGCTGCAGGAAGCTACAAAACCGCCTAATATATTTGCTTTTTTTGCAGCTCCAACCGCATCGCCCGTGTTAAGATAGAAGTACATAAAAGCGGCACTGAACGAATCGCCAGCTCCAACGGTATCCTTAACTTCAACCTGAACACCCGGAACATCCGTCAGCTTGCCCTCCTGAAACACACTGCACCCATCCCCCCCTTTGGTCACAATAATGATTTTTAAATTGAAATCAGCGGCGAGATGATGACAAAGCTCCTCAACAGGCATTTGACGCTCATAGAGAATCTTCGACAACACCCCCACTTCCTCATCATTCAGCTTGAATATGGTGGCATGATGGAGGCTAACATGGATGATCTCACGAGTATAGAATTCCTGCCGAAGATTTATATCGAAGAATATCTCAGGAAATTCAATGTCATCCATTAATTGCAGCAAGGTAGACCTGGAGACTTCATTCCGTTGCGCCAGGGTCCCGAAATACAAAAAATCAAATTCGGCAATCGTATAATCAATTATGAATTCCTCCAGATCAATGTAATCAAAGGCCACGTCTTCATGAATCGTATACGACGGACTCCCATCGGTCAATGCTACGTCAACCGTTCCGGTCGGATGAGTCGTGTCACGTTGGACGAACTTCGTCTCAATATTCCAGGCAGACAGATTTTGAAGGGCCTGATCTCCTAAATCATCACTTCCTACGCGCGACAAAATAAAGGAACGGGCACCCAGTTTAGCAATATGAGCGGCAAAATTCATAGGGGCTCCGCCGGGGTATGCTTTTCCTTCAATGATGTCAAATAACACTTCTCCGAAACACAATACATCCATAATGATATTTTTAATACGCTCGGAATATACCAACTATGGAGAAAAATATAAAGTAGTTGTGAATCTGATGGGCTATAAACAACAAAAGCTGGATATTCCAGCTGATTTTTGCAGAGTAAACTGCTCTTCGCGACCCGCTGCTTTGGGTTTGGCCCGGACCGCATCTCTTGGCAGGATTTCCATCCTGGTTTCTATGAGGGTAAACGAGATTGATTTCCTGAAAGTTTCATTCTCACTATTAACAAATTGTTATGGCTATAAAATTTCCCCTTGAATTCATTTGGCAAATTGATCGGATTGCAACACCTTTGTCTTTTAGAATGATTCTAAATAAGTGAACGACAAACAGCTGCTTTTCGAAAATGACCTCATGAATGGGTCCGGGTATCCGGAAAAGGATACCCATGAATGCCTGTTCAAGAAGTGCTGTAAGAAATACAAAAAGAAAGGCCGTTACTGTAAAAAGTGTCCGAAACGTTAATGGGGCTGACCCAAAAAGATATATCAGACCCAAATCCCCTCGTTTCCATTATCATGGCGGCACGCAATACCGAGCCGTATCTGCAGGAATGTCTCGATTCTATTCTGGCGCAATCCTACTCCAACTGGGAACTTATCGCGGTGAATGACCGGTCAACTGACAGGACCCGGGATATTTTAAATGAGTACGCCTCAAAAGACAGTCGTATCCGGGTTTACGACAGCCCCGGGGAGCGCCTGATCCCTGCATTACAGGAAGGGATTCGACGGGCTAGCGGGATACTCATTAACCGAATGGATTCTGATGACCGTATGCCGGCAGACAAACTGGAAGTCCTTGTTCGTCATTGGATGGAATATGGCCGGGGGCATGTGATCGCTGGCGGGACGGAACATTTTGTGGATGAAGGAGAAGTGGGCGAAGGTTTTCGCCGCTACGAGCAATGGCTCAATGAGGTAGCACGAACCAATACCCATTATCAACAAATTTATAAAGAATGTGTGATCCCCTCTCACTCATGGATTATTCACAGGGATGATTTTGAGGCCGCCGGAGCATTTGATCCATTGATCTACCCGGAAGATTATGATCTGTGTTTTCGTTTTTATAAACAAAAATTTACCGTGATTGGTATTGACCATGTCCTGCATCATTGGCGTGACCGGTCCAACCGAATCTCACGTACCTGGGAAGAATATAAAGACAACCGGTACTTTGACCTGAAAGTGAAAAACTTCTTTGCGATTGATCGCGATGTTGAGCGGCCGCTGGTTATTTGGGGTGCCGGGCGTAACGGTAAAGATCTGATCAAAAAAATCAAGCCCAGGGAAGATGAATTCACCTGGGCTTGTGACAATTCCAGAAAAATCGGAAAGGATATCTACTCTGTCAGATTACATTCGTCCGAGGTCATTCCCGAGCTGGACAATCCGCAAATTATCATTGCCGTATCCTCGGATGAGGATCGTCGTGATATTCTCACGAAACTGACCCGATGGGATAAGCATCCGGTCTCCGATTATTGGTTCTTTCTCTAAATCAGGACTGGTAGCGTTCCAGAAGTGCCTTAGTAGCTTTTATCCCTTCCACTTCGCTCATCTCATTTCCTTCATATTCAATACCAACGTACCCGGTAAAACCGGCATTTTTGACAATGCCCATCATCTTGTCAAAGTCAGTATTGATCTCATTACCATTCTCATCAAAACCATTAGTTTTGGCACTAACTCCCTGGGCAAATGGCATCAGTTCTTCGACCCCTTTGTACCGGTCATATTCATTCTTACAGCCCTCTGGCGAACGTTCAATACAGAAGTTACCGAAATCCGGTAATGTCCCGCAATAAGGACTATTTACTTCTTTAATCACCCCGGTGAGCCATTGTCCGTCGGAAGAATACCCGCCGTGGTTTTCAACGATGATATGGATATCCTCTTTTGCCCCATATTCCGCGAGTCTTCCTAACCCGTCGACCGCAGCACTTCTTACTTCCTCGGCCGTTCCGTTACCTGCAGCATTCACGCGAATTGAATGACATCCGAGAAATTTAGCCGCATTGACCCATTTGTAATGATTCTCAACAGCCTTCACTCGTTCGGCCTCATCCAGATTCCCCAATTCACCTTCCGCATCACACATCATCAAAACACATTCCACGTTGTTGGAGGTACACCGGTCCTTTAACTGACCCAGGTACTCCATATTCTCCGCTTTGTCCATGTAGAACGTATTCACAAACTCCACAGCTCCGATATCAAATTGCTCACGGGCAAATACAGGAAATTCCAGTGGATCAAGTGTGCCATTCAATACAGACGCATGGTCCTCCTTCAGCGCCTTACCGAAGGCTACCCAATCCATGTTGATTTCGCCAAAGATCATTTTATGCAGTGACCACTGTGCCAGTGAAATATTAAACCATGGAGATGCAGACTCCACCATTGCAGCAGCCTCCTCACCTTGTTCAGCCGGTTTATTTTGTCCGCACGACATCAGAAATCCGCTACCCAATGTGCCAATGGCCAAAGACCCTAGTCCGGTCCGCTTGATAATTTCTCTTCTTTTTCTATCCATTTGTTGGTATTCTTTATTGGTAATTTAGTTCTAGATAAAAAAAATATAGGTTATATCCACCCATATAAGATGTGAACGGTGAATATTTTATGAGAAAGTTCGTGGAAGTATTTGTGAAATGAAGAAGAGGGCTCCTGATCACCGAATGGATTAGCGAAATAGGTTGTAACGGAGAATGCAGTAAATCGCCCGAAAGCCATCCTGCCAGTTAATTTTTTTTCCCTCTGCATAGGTCCTGCCGTAATAGGAAATACCCACTTCATAGATTCGAATACCCGGGATTCTGGCAATCTTGGCAGTGACTTCCGGTTCAAAGCCAAAGCGTTTTTCTTTTAGGGATATGTTTTTTATAACCGAACTGCTGAACAATTTGTAGCATGTCTCCATGTCGGTGAGATTCAGGTTAGTCAGCATATTGCTCAGGTTGGTGAGGAATTTATTTCCGACGGAGTGCCAGTAAAACAA
>CAYGOW010000038.1:0-5576 GCA_964351425.1 uncultured Roseivirgaceae bacterium | reverse complement strand
ACAAATCATCCATAACGATTGCTGCTACGGAATACACAACATCTGCGACATCATTTAAGACCGGGACCAGCAATTCATTGATCTCCTCAGGATAATATTCCAGATCTGCATCCTGGACAATTAAATAGTCCCCGGTGGCCTGGGCAATGGCCGTATGCAATGCAGCTCCTTTGCCCTGGTTGCGGTCATGTTTAAAGTAAGCCAAAGGAAATTCAGGGTGGTCAGCTTTGTACGCCAGGATTCTTTCTTCAGTATTATCTGTAGAACAGTCATTCACTACCACAATTTCCTTCTCAACCTCTTCTATGAGATCAAGTGTACGCAAACGATCGAGAATACGATGAATGGTAGGCCCTTCGTTGTAGGCAGGAACAAGTATGGAGAGTTTACGTGATTTGCTCATAGGGATGGAAATGTCCGGGCCAGTTACATTCATTTTTCGTGGGTGGAAAGATATTTTAATTCTGGCAAACCGCCAACCTCCAATTTTATAAACGGAGTATACGATTCCCTGCAATCGCCAAGGAGATGTTCTGATTGCTTTGCATATTTGCACAGACTCTGAATTTACCGGAAGTAACTCTCACTGGATTCATGCGCGTTCCATTTATCAAGCTTACAGATCAATATCATTCCATTAAGCCCGCGATAGACCAAGCCATTGCGGAAGTCTTCGAAGCGGGATTATTCACCAATAGCGTACGGGTGAAACGGTTTGAGCAATCATTCGCGGCCTATCATAACTCACCACATTGTATTGCTGTAAATAACGGAACAGCAGCGCTGCATACGGCCCTTCAGTCGTTGAAAACAGGACCCGGGGATGAAGTAATCCTTCCCTCCCATACATTCATTTCTACCGCACTGGCCGTATCCTATACCGGAGCTACACCCATATTTGTGGATTGCGATCCGAAATACTTCTCCCTTGATATGGCGCAGGTCGAGAAATCTCTTTCACCCAAAACAAAAGCCATCATCGCTGTACATCTCTACGGTCAGATGGCACCCATGGACGAATTGAATACTTTGTCAGAAAATAACCCGCTGAGCATTATCGAAGACTGTGCCCAGGCCCACGGCTCAAGGCAAAATGGACAGTTGGCCGGTACTTTAGGAAAAGCTGGTTGTTTTAGTTTTTATCCGGTAAAGAACCTGGGGGCCTACGGTGAAGGAGGTGCTGTTATTACCAGTGATCGTACCATTCAGGAAAAAATCCGCATGCTGCGTATGTATGGTTCGCGGGAAAAATACACCTACGAGCTGCTTGGCAACAATTACCGAATGTCTGAATTGCAGGGGGCAATACTTCAGGTGAAGCTTGAAAAACTTGAGGAGTGGACAGCGCGCCGAATTGCACTGGCTGAACGGTATACGGATCAACTCCATGGATTAGCTGAAATAACAACCCCCGCTGTCCGTCCGGGGAATAAACACGTGTTTCACCTCTATGTCATCCGCACCAGAAAACGCGACGAATTACGCGAATATCTTGAAGAGAAAGGGATTCGTACGGAAATACATTATCCTGTTCCCTGCCATTTACAACCCGTCTATGCACACCTCGGATATAAACAGGGTGATTTTCCTGTGACCGAAGCCATTTCTAACGAAGCCCTTTCATTGCCGCTGTGCGAACAACATACTGATGAAGAGATTGACTATGTCTGTGAACAGATTAAATCCTTCTTTCAGTGAAAAGCCTAAGGTTGCCTGCCGGGATCCGTTTGTGGCGGATACTCCCGTTGCGGAGGTTCAGGAGCCGGATCGGGTTGCTGAGGATTAGTACCAGGTTCCAACGGTGGCGATAAGGGTGAAGGTTCCGGATCAGGTTTGGTCAGCGGTTCAACAGGAGGCTTCATGGGATTGGGTTCCTTTTGCGGGTCCACTTCAGGTGGACGCTGATTTATGAAATTTACTATATACGGTATCATGTTATATTACGCTTTTGTCCATAGTATAAACAAAAGTGTACTAAGAAGCCATAATACCTTAGGCTGATTTACATGAATTTAATCATGCCAGCATATAATAGATTTCAAACAAACCTTCCGCCAGGGCTGAAGTGCCAAGGAATATTCCGATACCAATGGTCGTGTTTTTAGGGGTCAGCCGATTAAAGGCATAGGGTAATCCGCATAAGTGGGCAATGCCCAGCGACAGCGTAAGCAATAGCAAGCCACCGAAAAACAACATAGGGAGGTCGAACAGGCTGCTGATACCCACACCTGCCAGTAGCGCAACCAAACTTAGTTTGAGATATTTAGACGTTCCTTTTTTCGAAACAGTCTGACTCATAAGAAAGGCCACGGAGGCTGATAGAGCAAGCAGAATAAATGAAATTTGTTTTCCATTCAGAAAGCTCAGTGTAGCATTCTCCGGAACAAACTCAACCAGGAAAGCACGGCCCAGTCCCAGAACCAGTCCAAGACCCGCGATTACCAGGTAGGGATTTTTTGTATCCCCACTGAATGACTTCGCCAGGGACGTACGCTCAGCCACCTCATCGGAAGAAAGCCGGTTAAACAAGATGCCTGTGCCAAGGACCAGGATACCCCCTACGATAAACGTCAGGGTTTCCCCGAAGAATCGTACAAGTTCGATTACCAGCGGCTCAAGCGCATAGACCACCTCGGTGATCAGGACAATCGCTCCCATAACAATGGGAAGTTTTTGACGTGATGCAAACCGTTCGATCATGGAAAAGGCCGGTGCAATGAAAATGCTCATACTAATTAGCCACAGAACGATCATTATTGGCAAAATGCTGGCAAAGGTGCCACTCGGACCCATGGAAATAAGCGAAGCCACCACCATAAATACCATGGCTGTGGCACTGATACCAATCATGAAGACCATGAAAAACCGACCGCGGTTGGCCAGGATTCTGTCGGCTACATACCCTGCCAGAATGGGCACGATTACGAGAATGATCGCTTTGGCTATCACCAGAAATGACCCCAGGTGAACCGCGTTGAAATTTTGAAGAATCACCGGCTGATATTCCAGGTAGGCAATCCAGCTAATTGCGATGGCGATATTCAGGGCGCCCAGGCTTAAGACCTCATTCCATTTTATACCGGAAGAAGTTGCCGAATCAATGGAAGTATTAGAAAATCGTGTTGTCGATGCGTCAAATAATTGCATAGGGTAGGTAATCTGTTCTTCCGGTATATACCTGTTATATTCCATAAGTAAACACCTCCAATCGGATGCATTTTCTACACGAAGACGATAAAAGACCTATAACCGAATTTTAAAGGTTAATATTTGTGTATCGGATGAACCAATACCTGAAGAGAAATCTGATAAAATGTCAGAACGTATACAGGGATCATAATTTTAGTGATTACTTCAATTTTTTTGTAACTTCTTGCTGAATTGTTGACACACATTCTTTACGAAGTAATTGTTTATGATGGCTAAAAATTCATTGGCAGCCTTCCTGGCGCTGCTACTATTCTCCTGTAGTTCGGATCCCTACCCTCCTATTATGGAAACACCGACCTATGCCTACAGGCATGGTGAAGTAATCTGGCATGAGTTGGCAACCGCTGATTTAGCCTCATCCCGGGAATTTTACCGCGAGCTCTTTCATTGGGAATTCACCGAATATTCTACTGACGGAAACAGTTATTTGCTGGTGAAGAATGAAGGGAAATATATTGGGGGTATGGTTAGTGTTCCGGACGGAAATCAATCCACATGGATCAGCGCCATTTCGGTAGAGGATACCGAGGCAGCGGTCGAAACTGCGCTGAGACAAGGTGGGGATGTTTTGGTGAAAGCCACACGGATCAACGGACGAGGTAGTATGGCATTAGTGAAAGATCCTCAAGGCGCATTGGTCAGCTTCATCCATTCCTCCATCGGCGACCCGGTGATTGAGGAAGTAAATTCATTTGAATGGCTCTGGACCGAATTATGGAGTGACGAGCCCAATGCCTCATCGGAGTACTATGCGTCAGTATTTCCCTATACGGTTAATCAAACCGCTATTGATGAAAAGCCCTATTGGGTACTTAATCAAAATGATCGCCGAATTGCGGGTATTATCAATAACCCGATCGATAATATGTCCTCCCAATGGGTACCTTATATCAAAGTCGTTGATCCCGCCTACATGGTCAGCAAGGCCAAAAAATTAGGGGCGATCGTTTTGCTACAACCCTCCGAAGACATACGTAACGGATCCGTCGCTGTGTTGGCCGACCCCAATGGAGCGATTTTTTGCTTGCAGAAATGGCCTTTAAACTAAAAATTATGCGTCCTAAACTTTTTAAAATAGTATTCTGTATCGTGCTACTCTTCGCCCTTGGATTTCTTGAGAGCTGTTCGAATGCCCATTGGGGATCCAGTATGGGAGTAAATATGCAACTAGGTCCGGGTGGCCCCCGCGTTACCCCTTCTTTTAATGTTGGCGTGTACAGCGGCGGACGTTGGTAACGAATACAGGTAAGGGGAAAAAACATATGCGAACGATCCGAAAAGCATTCCTTTTCATCCTGACTTGCTGTTTCCTCCTTCTTGCCAATGGCCTTCTGGCGCAAACGGTGAGAGGAACAGTCACCGATGAGGAAACGGGCGAACCGGTTCCGTATGCAAGCGTTTATTTTGCCAATACGCTTACCGGCACCTCCACACGACTCGATGGGACTTTTGAGCTCCGGGCCTTTTCAGCTGGGAAGTATTCACTGGCAGTTTCAATTATGGGGTACGGCACCTTTTCGAAAGAAATCATTCTTAATGACAATGAAACCTATGAAATAGCTATTGAGATCGTGCAGGAAATATTGAATTTACCTGCGATCTATGTGAGGGCCGATACGAGTGACTGGGAATTTCATTTCCAGATATTCTCCCGCCAGTTCCTGGGGGTAAACCGGGCTGCAGACGCCTGCACCATTCTCAACCCCAAGGCGCTTGTTTTCTATTATGACGAATTGCGTAGTGTATTTTATGCGCATGCCAGGGAACCTATTCAGATTGAGAATAAATATACCGGGTACGAACTCACCTATGAAATGAAATCATTCGTGTACGATGTAGGCGGACGAACGATTAATTACCTGGGTATTCCTCGTTTTGAAAAGCTTGAGCAGGAAGATAAAAAGCGGTGGGAACGCAACCGGTCCCGTGTTTACCTGGGTTCTCCCCGGCATTTCTTTCGTTCGCTCAATGCCAATATGTTACCTGAATCGGGCTTCAAGGTGCACATTCTTCATCGTTCTCCGAATCCAAAGCTGCTGCCGCAACGGGTCATTGTAAAAAAAATAAATGAATACGAAAGGAAAGTATCCGGCCGGAACACCTCGCTGAATTACCGTAGTATTACGACAGATCAGGATAGTCTGTATTACTACCGCAATTTGCTTAACGCCTCAAAATATGTAGACAGCTTAGGCGTGGAGATCACTGACAAAACCCAACTGATGGAAGGCCAGCAAATTAACTACAAAGGATGGCTGGAAATTTTCTATAAAGGACAACGGTCACTTATTGAGTTGAAAGAACCCGTTTATGTGTATGAAAACGGGTATTATGAGAAAATCGAATCCGTCTTTTTTGAGGGTTAC
>CAYGOW010000037.1:0-15941 GCA_964351425.1 uncultured Roseivirgaceae bacterium | reverse complement strand
AAAACCCTCCTCCGGACAATGCCCGGTTCCGGCTGGTCACTCCTGCGGAAAGCGGCATCACATTCTCCAATACACTGAATCCAACCGAAAACTGGAATATCATTGACTACCTGTACTACTACAACGGGGCAGGCGTATCTGTAGGCGATATAGATAATGACGGACTGCCGGATTTGTTTTTTACCGCCAATGAGACATCCAACCGCCTGTACCGAAATCTTGGTGACCTTCGCTTTGAAGATATTACAAAAACAGCAGGCATTCCTGCCGGGGGATGGAGTACCGGTACCACCATGGTGGATGTTAACGGCGATGGATGGCTCGATATTTATGTATGTCAGGTGGGGCGTTACCGGGGAAGACAGGAGAAGAATCAATTACTTATCAATAACCAGGATGGAACGTTCACGGATAAGGCAAGTCAGTACGGATTGGATTTTTCCGGTTTGTCCACCCAGGCTGCCTTTTTTGATTATGACCGCGATGGTGATTTGGATATGTATTTGCTGAATCACAGCGTGCATAGTGTCAATACCTACGGACCTGCTTCAATGCGTAATGAACTTGATCCGATGGCAGGTGACCGACTCTACCGGAATGATTTATCCGGAAAGGGAACATTTACAGAAGTGACGCAGCAGGCCGGGATTTATTCCAGTCAGATCGGATACGGACTGGGCGTGGCCATTACTGATTATAACCAGGACGGCTGGCCGGATATTTATGTGTCCAACGATTTCCATGAGAATGATTATCTCTCTCGAAATCAGGGAGACGGTACGTTTGCCGACGTAGATGAGAAGGTATTGGGCCATACCAGCCGGTACTCGATGGGGAACGAAACAGGTGACATTAACAATGACGGGAAGGTGGATATTCTTACCCTTGATATGTTGCCCGGAGACCCTGTGATACTGAGAAAATCTGCGGCTGAGGACCGCATTGAAGTAAGTGACATCAAAACGAAATACGGGTACGGGCCACAATATGTCCGCAATAGCCTTCAGATAAATTCGGGGAATGAGTCGTTTAGCGACCTGGCTCCCTATGCTAATATTTTTGCCACGGATTGGAGTTGGGGTGCGCTGATGTTTGATATGGAGAATGACGGTAAACAGGATATTTATATCACCAATGGAATTGTAAGACGTCCGAATGACCTGGACTATATTCAATACCTGGCTGCAATACAGCGAAAAAAGGAAGAGCCATCAGATCAGGAAATGGCCCGGAATATGCCGGTCCTGAAAATCTCCAATCAGGCATTTCATAACCTCGGAGATATCCGGTTTGCCGATAGTACCATGACCTATGGACTGAACATGCCCTCTTTTTCAAATGGTGCTGTATATGCAGACCTTGACCTCGACGGGGATCTGGATGTGGTCGTGAATAATATCAACGAACCTGCCTTTGTATGGGAAAACACCGGTCCGGCAGGTAATGCAATTCGTATCCAGCTTCAGGATACAACACAGAATCATTTTGGCATAGGCGCGAGGGTGGAGGTATTTACCGGTAAGTCTAAACAGGTCCGCGAGATTTTCGGGACCCGCGGATTTCTCTCTTCGGTCGAACCGGCGGTCTATATTGGGCTGGGCGTAGCAGAGAAGGTGGATAGCCTGCATATCCGCTGGCCGGACGGAAGGTTTCAGGCAATCTATGACCTGGAAGTCAATCAGCGACTGACCGTGCGTCCTGATAACGGATTGCGGGCGGAGCAAACCGGTACGATGGGAAAACCGTATGAAAATTGGTTTACATCGGCAGACAAGACGATTGAATGGACTCACCGTGAGAATACCTACAGGGATTATACTCGGGAACCATTGATTCCGTACGAGCTCAGCATGGAAGGGCCGGCACTTGCAGTCGGGGATATGAATGGAGACGGAATGGACGACGTATTCCTGGGAGGGTCTTCGGAACATTCGGCCGTGATATTTTTGCAGACCCGGGCAGGCTTTGAAACCTACCAACCCGAAGTATTCAAAGAAGACCGTGCCTATGAGGATGTGTCGGCGGCATGGGCTGATGTGGATGGTGATGGCGATCTGGATTTGTACGTGGTCAGTGGCGGCAATCAGTATAAAAAGGGAGATCCCCGACTCAGGGACCGGTTATATCTCAATGAATCCGGAACATTCTCCCGCCAATCTACTGTTGTCATGGAGGAAGCATCCAACGGAAGTGTTGTTGCATTTAATGATTTGAATCAGGATGGATTGCCGGAGGCATTCATTGGGGTACGTTCTGTGCCCGGAGCCTATGGCGCATTCGACGCCAGTTATGTGCTGAATAATAAGAACGGCATGTTGAGTAAAGACCCGGATTTTGAACTGATGGGCATGGTGACAGATGCTGTCTGGTTTGATAAAGACGGAGACAACGATATGGACCTGGCGGTCGTAGGCGACTGGATGCCGGTGACGATACTGGAGAATGAGGAGGGAAAACTAACCGGCAGGAAAACAGTGATTGGGAAGACCTCCGGATGGTGGAGAAGCATAGAGGCGGTGGACTTGAATGGCGATGAGAAGATGGACTTAATTGCCGGAAATGTAGGACTGAATATGAAAATTCAGACTTCGGAAGAAAAGCCGGTCGAACTCTTCCTGCATGATATTGATGGCAATGGACAGCCGGATCCGATACTGTTCTATTGGAAAGGAGAAAAAAATATTCCTTTTGCCAGTAAGGACGAACTTGATAAACAGGTACCTGCTTTGAGAAAATTGTTTGGAACCTATGAAGCCTTTGCCGCGGCAGAGGACCTCCCTGGTGTGATTGAAGAAATGAATCCGGAGGGAGGAGTTTGGAGAATAGTGGATACCTTTGCCTCCATATGGATGGAAAATCAAGGGAACGGCACGTATGAAATTGAGCAACTGCCCGGGATTTCGCAATGGAGTGCCGTACAAGACATAGTTGTAGGGAAACGACAGGCAAATGGAGATCTTCCCGTTATATTAGCAGGGAATTCATTTGCGATGAACATCGGTTTGGGCAGGCTGGATGCTATGCCCGGTGTACTGATGACTTTTGGGGAAGAGGAAGCGTTTGATATAGCGGGAAATTTTCTTCAGGAGGGAATTAGCGGAGACTTCCGTGCCATTGAGCATATTCTGATCGGGAATGAAAATCACGTGATAATGGCCAGGAATAATGGAGATATATTTATCTTGAAAATGATTAACAACGACCAATAAATTTTTAATGATGATTGCTATGAATAGGAAAGGCAGATTAATGGGATTGCTGGTGCTGCTGGCATTGAGTATTACCGGGTGCAAGGAAGCGCCGCGTGATGTAGACGTGCCGATCGAATACCTTCATGAATCCATGCAGAACCTTACAGATGTTATCGTGCATGATATTTTCTCTCCCCCTGTGGCAAGCCGGATATACGCCTATCCCAGTATTGCTGCGTATGAAATAATGGCAGTGGAGGATTCTACCTATAAGTCGCTGGCCGGGCAGTTGAATCAGCTTACTGCGATTCCCGAAGCCGGGGGTGAGGTAGTGCCTGAAATTGCAGCGATCGAAGCATTTAACCTGTTGGGAAAGAAGTTCATATTCTCCGAAAATAGAATTAAGACATTCCATGACAGCATCATGCAGGAGATTAAGAAAACCGGCATAAATGAGGAGATCTACAACCGGTCTGTAAACTGGGGACAGGCGGTTGCCACCCACATTGCGGAATGGGCGGATAAGGACAATTACAATCAATCCCGGTCATTTATGAAGCACACTGTCTCAAGTGATCCCAATGCCTGGCAGCCTACGCCACCAGCCTATATGGAAGCCATTGAGCCACATTGGAGCAGTATCAGGCCTTTTGCAATTGATTCGGCGGATCAATTTGTGCCAGAACCCCCGACAGAATTCGATATGGATGAGGAAAGTCCGTTTTACAAGGAGGTGATGCAAGTATATGAGACGGTAAATGCGCTGGATGATGAGCAATCTGAAATTGCCAGCTTTTGGGATTGTAATCCATATGTCATGAATGTCCACGGACATG
The DNA here is from genome assembly GCA_964351425.1 of uncultured Roseivirgaceae bacterium. Lineage (GTDB taxonomy): Bacteria > Bacteroidota > Bacteroidia > Cytophagales > Cyclobacteriaceae > JAUILA01. The sequence goes on along the minus strand of CAYGOW010000037.1, from coordinate 11,914 downwards.
TTATGTTTGCCACCAAAAAAATTACCCCGGGCGGACATTGGATGGGCATTGCTAAAATTGCCGCGGAAGTTTCCGGAGCAGATTTCGCCAAGACCACATATACCTACGCATTGACATCCATTGCCCTGGCGGATGGGTTTATCAGTTGCTGGGATGAAAAATACCGTAGCAACCTGATTCGTCCGGAAACAGTTATTAATAAATACATTGATGAAGAATGGGTGCCGCTGTTGCAGACACCCCCATTTCCGGAGTATACCAGTGGCCACTCGGTAATTTCCGGTGCAGCAGGGGAGGCACTTACCTCTATTTATGGGGATAATTTTGCCTTTGTGGATAGTACCGAATTGGCCTATGGTTTACCCCCGAGAGAATTCGATTCTTTCCGGGATGCTTCCAGCGAAGCTGCGATCAGCCGCTTGTATGGCGGTATCCACTATATGCCGGCCATTGAAAATGGAATTACCCAAGGCCGCGCACTGGGCAATTTCATCATTCAGAAACTGGAATTTAAGGAGGAATAACGAAGAAAATTTAGTAAATTTCTTCTTCTTCTGCCTATGATAAAAAACACCCTTCCTCTCTTGTTCCTGTTTCTGTTGATGGCTTGTCAATCAACGGAAGAACCCGCTACAACGGAGACGCTCTCATGGACTGATTTTTATGAAACTCAGTTGTTTCAGGATGTCCAGATGGCGGCGATTTTCCCCGATTCCAAGACATTCACAGATTGTACGCCGACGAGCGACCTGGCAGAAATAGTCGCCATTTACAATCGGGAGAAGGAAACGGGCGATGTGGACCTGAAAGCATTTGTGGCCCAACATTTTGAGTTGCCGGATGCAATTTTGTCCACGTTTGCTTCGGATACTTCTCGCTCGATGCACGAACATATCGAGACGCTGTGGCCTTTGCTCACGCGCGAGCCCGATGTAGTGGACTCCCGAAGCTCGTTAATTCCTTTGCCCAATGAATATGTGGTGCCGGGTGGAAGGTTCAGGGAAGTATATTACTGGGACAGTTACTTCACCATGGAGGGTCTTCGTGTCTCAGAATTAGATGAGTTGGCCATACATATGGCGGATAACTTCGCCTACCTCATTGAGACCCATGGATTTATTCCGAATGGCAACCGTGCCTACTACAATGGACGGTCCCAACCCCCTTTCTTTTCGCTAATGGTAGACCTGGTTGCCCGAAACAACCGGGAGCTTTTTATTTCCTATTTGCCAGAAATGATCAAGGAATATGAGTTCTGGATGAAAGGGAAGGAAGACCTGAGCAAAATTAATTATGAGATTTTGCGGGTGGTACGCATGCCTGATGGAAGTGTGCTTAACCGGTATTGGGATCATTACAATACGCCACGCCCGGAGTCCTATCGGGAGGACGTGCATATTGGATCAGAATCAGATGAATCGGAAGAAAAGTACCGGCAATTGCGCGCAGGGGCAGAATCAGGATGGGACTTCTCCAGTCGCTGGCTGGCCGACGGCAAGACCCTCGCCACGATTCATACGACTGATATCGTTCCGGTCGATCTTAACGCACTTCTATATCACCTTGAATTAAAAATAGCACAGGCTTACAACTGGTCGGAGCAATTGGAAGAGGCGGACCAGTATTTAAAGCTGGCTTCCGCAAGGAAAAAAGCGATCAATAAGTACTTATGGGATGCAGAGGCATCTTTCTACATGGATTATGATGTGAAGGCAGGAGCGCATACATCAATTCCATCACTTGCCGCTGCCTATCCGTTGTATTTTCAATTAGCCGATAAGGCACAGGCAAAGGCAGTTGCCGTTCGGTTGGGGGAAGACTTTCTTCAACCCGGCGGATTTGTTACGACACTTGAGAGCACGGGACAGCAATGGGATTGGCCGAATGGATGGGCGCCCTTGCAGTGGATTACGATAAACGGACTATTTCGCTATGGGTACTATGAACTGGGGGAGGAGGCCACGGACCGCTGGCTGCGTCGAAACAGGCAAGTTTACAAGGCAACAGGTAAAATGATGGAGAAATATAATGTAGTCGATACTTCATTATTGGCTGGTGGGGGTGAGTATGCCTTGCAGGATGGTTTTGGTTGGACGAATGGTGTAGCCCTGGCATTGGAAGAAATTCAAAACAATAAAAATAAAGCAGAGGCCCTGAAAGTGGAGAAAGAAGTGAGTGTGGAATAGGGGTTTCTTTTCGGTACAGGATGCCGGATGTGACAAGAAAACACTAATCAACGACGCATGGAAAGTATTGGATTGAGTGCAATCGATCTTATTATTATCATTGTTTATCTCGTCGGTATCGTTTGGTACGGGATAAGCAAAGGGAAACAACAAAGTTCGGAAGACTATTTTCTGGCAGGACGGGACATGACCTGGCCTATCGTAGGGATATCCCTCTTTGCTGCCAATATCGGTAGTAATACACTCATCGGACTTACCGCAGATGCCTATGAAACTAATGTGGCCGTTTACAACTACGAGTGGATGGCAGCTGTGGTCCTCGTCTTCTTTGCTATCTTCTTTCTGCCATTTTATCTGCGTTCCAAGGTATACACGATGCCTGAGTTTCTTGAGCGGCGCTATGACTCACGTACACGTTATTTGTTTTCGGGTATCACCATTGTCGGGAATGTCATCATTGATACGGCCTCCGGCTTGTATGCAGGGAACCTGATTCTTAAGATTATTTTCCCCGAAGTTGATTCGTGGATTATCATATCCTTTCTGGCATTGGCCGCTGCGGCCTATACAATCCCGGGTGGTTTGTCCTCTGTGGTACATACAGAGGTAATACAGGCCATTCTTCTCGTATTTGGCTCCATGCTCCTGACATATTTCTGCTTTACGGAAGTAGGGGGTTGGAGTGGTATGATTGACGGAATCAATCAGTTGCGCCCTGAAGGAAAGGATGCGGAAGAAGTACTCAGCCTGGTCAGGCCGGCGGATGATGCAAAAATGCCCTGGACCGGACTACTGTTTGGGGTGCCATTATTAGGATTTTATTTCTGGGCCAATAACCAGTTTATGGTGCAGCGGGTACTGTCTGCCAAGGACCTAGACCATGGCCGGTGGGGTGCGTTATTTGCCGGATTACTAAAACTTCCCGTGCTCTTTATCATGGTTATCCCGGGTGTAATGGCAATTGTCCTGTTCAGCGATCTGGATATCAGCTTTCTTCAATACAAAATCACCAATGACGCCGGCGCATCCGTTTTATGTACCAACCTGGAAGACTGTCCGAATATGACCTATCCGGTGTTGATCTATAAGTTATTGCCCACTGGGGTGCTTGGACTCGTTATTGCCGGACTGCTTGCTGCCATGTCGTCCAGTATATCCGCCACATTGAATTCCGCTTCAACGTTGATCACCATGGATTTTGTCTCCAAGATAAATCCGAATATGAGCAGCAAGTCACTGGTACGCGCCGGTCAGATTGCCACCGTTGTATTGGTTATTGCGGCGGCTGCCTGGGCACCGTTTATTGAATCCTTTGATACGCTATGGGAATACCTGCAGATAGTTCTTGGGTACATAGCCCCACCGATAGTGGCAGCATTTGTTATCGGGCTGTTCTATAAGCGGTCAAACGGACAGGGTGCATTCTGGAGTTTTATTCTCGGATATGGCTTAGCTATCATATATATCTACATGAAGTATAGTGGAGATTATCCAAGCCTTGAGAATGTTCATTTCCTCATCCAGGTGCCTGTACTGGCGCTGGTCTGTGCGGTCATAAATGTTGTTATAAGTAATCTGGCGGCCCCTCCGGCCAAGGAAAAAACAGACGGATTGATCTGGTCTGCGGCTATTTACCGGGCAGAGACCAAGGAACTTGTCGGGACTCCCTGGTACAAAAACTATCGTATTCTTTCTGTGTTATTATTACTGTTGACAGCAATAATCGTTATCTGGTTCTGGTAGCACATTCATCTTAAAATTTGACGCATGCAAGAAGGCAAGTTTATCATTGCCCTCGATCAGGGCACCACAAGTTCTCGAGCGGTACTTTTCAGTACCAACGGTGAATTGCTGGCCATAGAACAACAGGAATTCACCCAGATTTTTCCACAATCGGGATGGGTGGAACATGATCCCGAGGAAATTTGGAAAAGTCAGTTGGATGTCCTGAAAAAACTGATTCGTGATCATATACCAGACCCGTCGCAGATTTCGGCTTTTGGCATTACCAATCAACGGGAAACAACAGTTGTATGGGATCGCCATACCGGAAAACCCATATACAATGCCATTGTCTGGCAGGATACCCGGACGTCCAATGTTCAGTGTAAACAACTGCGAAAGGCCGGTCACGGGGAATACATCCGGGATAACACCGGGTTGATTATTGATTCGTATTTTTCTGGAACCAAGATTATGTGGATTCTCGATAATGTTGACGGTGCCCGGGACAAAGCAGAGAAGGGTGACCTTCTCTTTGGGACCATCGACTCATGGCTTGTATGGAAGCTTACCGAGGGGAAAGTGCACGCGACTGATTATACAAATGCCAGTCGTACTTTGCTTTTTAATATAAAGACCCTGAAGTGGGATGATCATTTACTAAAAGCCTTAAGTATACCGGCTTCCATGCTGCCCGAGGTCAAGCCATCGGCGGCGGACTTTGGCCATTTTACCTATCGTGATTTTGATATTCCCATAACAGGCATTGCCGGGGATCAGCAGGCAGCCCTTTTTGGCCAGCAATGTTTCGAGCCGGGTATGGTAAAAAACACGTACGGCACGGGCTGTTTCATGTTGATGAACATTGGTAAAACCATGAGACTGTCGGAGAATAACCTCTTGACGACTATCGGTGTCGGACTGGAGGGGCAGGTTAGTTATGCCATCGAAGGAAGTATATTTATTGCCGGGGCAGCGGTACAGTGGCTGCGGGATGGATTGAAAATTATCAAACAGGCATCGGAAACTGAAAAGCATGCCGGTGAGATCAAAGATAATTACGAGGTAATTGTTGTGCCTGCCTTTGCAGGCTTGGGGGCGCCTTATTGGGACATGAATGCACGCGGAGCGATTTTTGGCTTGACGCGGGATACAGGTTTACAGCACATTGTTAAGGCAACACTGGAGTCCATGGCTTTCCAGACCAAGGACGTTATTATTGCTATTGAAAAAGACGCCGGTCGCGAATTACTCACCTTGAAAGTCGATGGCGGGGCCGTGGCAAATGATTACCTGATGCAGTTTCAGGCAGATATTCTCCAGGTTCCTGTTGAGCGCCCTGAAATAATTGAATCTACCGCCCAGGGAGCTGCGTATCTTGCCGGGATTGGCTGTGGGCTATGGAAGATGGAGGATCTGGAGAAATTCCGTAAACTGAATGCCATGTTTGAACCCGAAATGTCCCGGGAAAAGGCGGATAAATTATACACGCGTTGGAGAAAGGCGATAGAAAGAACCAAGAACTGGATAGATGATGAAGACGAATGAACTTGAACAAATAGATAGAAATAAGATTATTCAACGACTGGGCAATGTGACCTACGATTTGTTGGTTATTGGTGGGGGCATCACGGGTGCCGGAATCGCACTCGACGCTGCCTCCCGTGGCCTGAAGGTAGCACTTGTAGAGCAAAATGACTTTGCTTCCGGGACAAGTAGCAGGTCCACTAAACTGATTCACGGGGGGTTACGCTACCTGAAGCAGTTTGAAATTGCGTTGGTACGGGAAGTGGGCCGTGAACGGGCGACCGTACACCGCCTGGCGCCTCACCTGGTTCGCTCGGAGAAAATGTTGCTTCCCTTGATAAAGGACGGTACGTATGGAAAAATTGCGACTTCATTGGGACTGATGGTGTACGATGTTCTTGCCGGCGTGGAAAGTGCTGATCAACGTAAAATGCTTTCCAAGGAAGAGACATTGGAAAAAGAACCCCTGCTGGATGAAACGACCTTGGAAGGTGCAGGAATATATGCGGAGTACCGAACCGATGATGCACGGCTGACGATAGAGGTAGTAAAATCGGCTGTGGGTTTTGGTGCAGACTGCGCAAATTATGTGCGGGTTGATGATTTTATTTATGAGGATGGGAAGATTGTAGGGGCCACTGCGACTGACCGTAACGGAAATAACGAGATGGATATTAAGGCCCGGTTCGTAGTAAGTGCAGCGGGTCCATGGGTAGATGAGCTTCGTAAAAAAAATGATTCATTGGAAGGTAAGCGTCTGCATCTGACCAAAGGCGTCCATATTGTTGTTCCAAGAGAACGACTACCGGTCCACCAGGCAGTTTATTTCGATGTGCCGGATGGTCGGATGATTTTCGCTATTCCCAGGGGAAAGATAACCTATATTGGTACAACAGATACGGATTATTTCGGGGATAAGAATCACGTGCTGACAAAGAAAGAGGACGTTCATTATCTACTGGATGCCGCCAATAATACGTTTCCGACCGTCAATTTGACCATGGACGATGTCGTATCCAGCTGGGCCGGCCTTCGTCCGCTGATACATGAGGATGGGAAATCCGCCTCTGAATTATCAAGAAAAGATGAATTATTTGAGTCTGAAACAGGACTCATATCCATTGCAGGAGGTAAACTGACCGGCTACCGAAAGATGGCGGAACGTGTTGTTAATGTGGTTGCGAAGCGTTATGAAGCCACAGATGGTGAGAAGGAAATTTCAGATGTGCGAACACAAAAGATACCCATTGGGGGGAAGGCTTTTGAAAGTCCAAAGGAAGTGGATACCTATCAGGAATCAGTAGAACATCAGTTACAGGAATTTGGCATTGCGGACCCTTATCAGGCGTGGTACCTTGTGAGCAATTATGGAAAACAGTCAGATCAGATTATTGCTTTGATGAAGGAAATGAAAGGGCAGGATCATCTGCTGCTTAAGGCTGAATGTGCGTATGGTATGCAGTTCGAGTTAATCCAGTCCTTATCCGATTTCTTTATCCGGCGAACAGGCAGGTTATATTTTGATATTGAAAGTGTACGGGATGGTCTGACGGATCTTGCGGATTTTATGCAGCGACGTTTTCAGTGGACGGATGATTTCAAGAAAAATCAAATACAGGAAATGAAACGTGAAATACAGGAGGTATCTGAATTCAGCTAATGTACAATCCAGAGGCTCAAAGGTTTTTACAGAATATTTTTTCCCGGCAAGCCTGGGAAACTTCGGCGGATGATCAATTTATTCTTCGCCTGTCTGCTGTGTTCCAACATCTCTATGCCCTTTACCAGCGCATTTATGGGGAGAAGCCCAACTGGCACGAAGAACTGGAATTACTGGTTGTCATGCTTCGTCGAAAATATGAGTCCAGATCAAAGGCGTTGAGGAAACTTGATCTCGATCGTGAAGCACACCCTGATTGGTTCTCATCGGAGCAAATTGCCGGGATGATGTTGTATGTTGACCGCTTCAATAAGGATCTGAAAGGCGTTGAGGAAAAGCTTCCCTATTTTGAATCGCTGGGGATAAACCTGTTACACTTAATGCCCATTTTTTCATCTCCGCCAACGAGGAATGACGGAGGGTATGCCGTTTCGGATTACAGGAAGGTAGATCCCCGTTTCGGGTCAAACAAGGATCTGAAATCGCTCGCTGCCAAGTTACATAAGAACGATATGTATCTGATGCTTGACCTGGTAGTGAACCATACGGCAGATGATCACGCCTGGGCAATAGCGGCCAAGAACGGCGATAAGAAATACGAAAACTATTACTATACATTTGAAGATCGTACCATCCCTGATTTATTTGAAAGATGCTTACCTGAGGTTTTTCCTGCCAATGCACCGGGTAATTTTACCTGGTCAGAGGCATTGAATAAATGGGTGATGACCGTATTTAACAATTATCAATGGGACCTTAATTATACCAATCCGCGTGTGCTGACTGAAATGATTGAGATCCTCCTGGATATCGCCAATATGGGTGTGGATATCTTCAGGCTGGATGCCGTGGCTTTCTTATGGAAAAGGATGGGCACAAACAGCCAAAACCTTGAAGAAGCGCATGTACTCCTCAAAATGATGAAATGTGCCAGTCAGATCGTGGCTCCGGGTGTTGCATTTCTTGCCGAGGCTATCGTAGCGCCCCACGAAATCATGAAATACTTTGGCAAAAGTGACGTCTGGAGTGATGAATGCGATATTGCCTACAATGCAACCCTTATGGCCCTGATGTGGGATGCTATTTCTACCCGGAATTCCAGAATTTTGCGAAATGCGCTGGCACATCTTCCTGAAAAGCCGGAAGGAACCACCTGGATAAGTTACTTACGCTGTCATGATGATATCGGACTGGGCTATGATAACTCGGATATTGCACATGCCGGTTATTCTCCCGGTATGCATCGACGGTTTATCGTTGAGTTTTTAACAGGAGAATTTGAAGGCTCATTCGCTCGTGGATTACCCTTCATGGCAAATCCGGAAACCGGGGATGCACGAATTTCAGGATCTCTGGCATCCCTTGCCGGTCTGGAAGAGGCCCTGGAAGAAAAGGATTCGTCGAAGCAGCGATTGGCCATATCCAGAATTTTGATGCTTCATGGCGTAATCATTGCCTACGGAGGAATTCCAATGATTTATTATGGGGATGAACTGGCGACCTTGAATGACTATGACTATGTCAACGACCCGGGTAAGCAGGATGACAATCGCTGGGTGCACCGGCCTGTGATTGACTGGAAAAAGGCCGATCGGATACGCAGGAAGAATACCATTGAACATCAGGTGTTTTCCGGAATATCACATATGTTAAAGCTCCGTCGCCAGCATACCGTCATGGCCGATCGGAATAATTTCATGCTTCCTGACATAAGTAATGAGCATTTGTTTGCTTTTGTCCGTACCTCAGAAAATGGTTTACCTATTCTGGTTATTGCCAATTTGACGGAAGCCGAACAAAACCTGGAAGCAGGCTGCCTGTTCCAGGCCGGACTTGATTCACAACAGGTGAGAGATCTTTTGACCGGGGAAAATTTGACACTGCAAGCCCATGGTATTCATTTAGCACCTTATGAAATTCTCTGGCTAACCAACTAGTTTATGATACAAAAAGCCTGGTGGAAAGAAGGAATTGTTTACCAAATCTACCCGCGTAGTTTTCAGGATTCTAATGATGACGGCATTGGGGACATTCCCGGGATAATCTCCCGTCTGGATTATATTGCTTCTCTGGGAGTAGATATCATTTGGGTATGTCCGGTGTACAAAAGTCCGAATGATGATAATGGCTATGACATTAGTGATTATCGGGACATTATGACTGAGTTTGGAACGATGGATGATTTCCATACGCTTCTTCAGGAAGTTCATTCCCGGGGAATGAGACTGGTGATGGATCTGGTGGCAAATCACAGTTCGGATGAACATGCGTGGTTTCAGGAATCGCGCAAGTCAAAGGATAATCCTTACCGGGATTATTACTTCTGGCGCCCGGGCAAGAATGGCGGTCCGCCCAATAACTGGAAGTCCTTTTTTGGGGGAAGTGCCTGGCAGTTGGATGAGGAAACCGGCGAATACTACCTGCACCTCTTTACCCGGAAACAGGTAGATCTTAACTGGGAAAATGAGAAGGTACGAAAGGAGATTTACGATATTATTAAATTCTGGTTTGATAGGGGAGTCGATGGCTTCAGAATGGATGTCATTTCCCTGATATCCAAGCGACTGAATTTTCCTGATGCCCCGGAACAGCCTTTCGGGGACACCATCCGTGAATTGTACGCGAATGGACCAAGAATCCATGAATTTCTCCAGGAAATGAATCGGGAGGTACTGAGCAAATATGATATAATGACGGTAGGCGAGGGGCCGGGCATTGACCTGGAGAATGCACCGCTCTATGTGGACAGCGACAGGAAAGAGTTGCAGATGATTTTCCATTTTGATCATATGTTTATTGATAATGGTCCGGAAGGAAAGTACGATCCGATTCCCTATGACATGAAGCAGTTTAAAAAGGTCTTTAAAGAATGGGATGACCGGTTGAGTAGCCATGGGTGGGGCAGTATATTCCTTGGGAATCATGATTTTTCCAGGATAGTATCCCGGTTTGGAAATGATAACCGCTACCATCCGGAGTCCGCTAAATTACTGTCCATTCTCCTGCTTTCATTACGTGGAACTCCCTACATCTACCAGGGAGATGAAATCGGAATGACCAATGTGCGGTTTCCTTCTATCGATTACTACCAGGATGTCGAGACATTAGGGGCCTGGCAAGAGGCTAAAGAAGCTGGAAAGAATCTGGATGAGTTTTTAAAAAGTATCCATTGGCAAAGTCGTGATAATGCAAGAACACCTATGCAATGGGATGACACAAGTAATGGAGGATTCTCTGATAGCCACCCCTGGTTGCGCGTCAATCCTAATTACACGGAGATTAATGTGAAGCGACAGGAGCAGGATCAAGCCAGTATTCTACACTTTTACAAGCGTATGATTTCGTACAGAAAAGCGAATAAGACACTTGTTTACGGTGATTTCACTATTCATGAAGCTGAAAGCAGCGACCTGTTTATATATGATCGAAAGGATGAAAACGGACATTTCTCCGTGTGGCTTAATATGAGCGACTTTGAGGAGCAGGTGCCAGAGATGCCGGTTAGAGCACCTGAGATCTGCAATTATCAGGATGCGCCTGACCACGTCCTTCGCCCATGGGAAGGCAGGCTGTTTAAATTATAAGCCCAACCCGAATTCAAGGGTAAAGGGAACCTCCAGCAATTCAATATTGGGTAATTCAACCACGAGTTCCGTCTTATCCAGACTGGTGGTATAAAATTCATTCTCCCGGATTAACACATCCAGAAGGCCATTGGCACTTTGGTGGATACTTAGAATTTCATTAGCCGGGAAAAAGGAAAAGATGTAAACCGTTTGGCCATTTACTTCTTCCTTTCTTTCAGGGGTAATTTCGATCTTACGCCCCTTCACATCGACGGTTACCGCTGCAGTTTCACTCAGTTGTACGTTTTTGACCGGAATTTCTTCCGTTACTTCTGTTTTGACACGAAGGCCAATTTGGCCCTCCATGGATATTGTTTGCGCACCATTAGTAGGTTTTGCCATGGTGTGAATGGGTACGCTAACGGCATGTCCGTCCTCACTGATCCGGGCGTTGTCCACATTGATTCCACTGCTCATGAGAACATCCATTTTCTTCATTTCTGCCTCAAACATTTTCTCAATTTGGGCACCTTTTTTGAGCAGGTTTACGCGCTTGTCGTCTGAGAGTCCCAGAAGACGCGTAAAGTCAGGATCCACTCTTATGATCTGTGCGTTATCAAGTTGTACATACAGCCCTATAGTCGTACCCGACATAAGTTTGGAAAGGGTATCGGATTTCTCTGTTGGCGAGATGAGAAGGAGCTGATCAACGGCAATACATGGGGTGCAATCCTGTGCTCTTGACAAGCCGCTGAATGTCAAAAGAATAAGGGCAACAATTAAGGGTCTCATTAAAGTCCAAGATAGTTATTTTTTACATTTTTGAGACATTTTCACGAAGAATTTAATCCTTCATTTAGGATATTTCAGCTTGAAAAACAGAATGGTGCTGGCAAGGATCAGGGTGAACAAGTTGGTGAGTGTGACCGCGAGGTCCCTGATCATGATTCCATAAATGAGCCACAGCGTTATTCCGATACAAAATAGAAGGAACATGCTCAGGGATATGTCCCCGGCTGATTTTGACTTCCAGGTTTTTATAACCTGGGGTAAAAAAGAAACGGTAGTAAGAAATCCGGCTACTAACCCGAGTAGGGTGGTATTTTCCATTTTTTTTGGTGTCTGTTGAATATCCCTGCGGATAAAATTTATTTTAACCCTGGTAGGCTTTGGTTATCTCGTCGGTATTGTCGTCCGGTGATTTGAGTTTGTTACGCAAATACATGACCAGGAATATGAAGATACCAATCAAA
>CAYGOW010000036.1:5838-16233 GCA_964351425.1 uncultured Roseivirgaceae bacterium | reverse complement strand
TAAAGAGAATAATGAATACACTAATTTGGAAGAAGAATTTATTGCCGGTAATCATGATCATACAGGACGTGTGATGTTAAAGGAGAAATCATGGTAAATTATCGGCGGACAATTTGATGGCCATAAAGACAAGGAAATTGAAAATTTTGAAGCCAGTCTTGGGAAAGCAGAGGCTTCCTTTAATACGAATGAAGTAATCCCCGCAAGCTTGGGTGGACGTGTTGAAACACTTTTTGTCAAAAAAGGAAGTGAAATATGGGGTCGGTATGATCCCGATTCTCACAAGATTGACGTGGAAGATGTCCAGCGGATCGGTACGGCAGAATTAATTAATCAGGCCGCTATCGGAACAATCAAACACGGAGGCAAGGTATTCTATGTCACCGGTGAAGAATTGCCCGAAATGAATAAACTGGCAGCAACATTTCGCTACACAGTTTAAAACAAATTAATTTTTTAATTAAAAATAGAATTAAACAAATAATATGAATAACCTACTTAAAAATAAACGTATAGCCATTCTGGCAACAGATGGATTTGAAGAAATAGAATTAACAGAACCAAAGAAAGCACTTGAAAGGGAAGGAGCCCAAGTCGATATTGTTTCACCAAATGATACGTCGATTAAAGCCTGGGATCATGACCATTGGAGTAATGATTATGAGGTAGATGTGAAATTGGCTGATGCTGATCCGTCGTCTTATAATGGTCTAATGCTACCCGGTGGAGTGATGAATCCGGATATGCTGCGTGACAACGCTGATGCAGTAGCTTTTACTAAATCATTTTTTGCAGAAGGGAAACCAGTAGCGGCTATTTGTCACGGGCCATGGACGCTGATCGAAACAGGCGCGTTGAACGGAAGAGAAGTTACTTCCTATTCATCCATTAAAACGGATTTAATTAATGCCGGAGCCAAGTGGATTGATAAAGAAGTGGTCGTAGATCAGGGGCTTGTAACAAGTCGTAATCCTGATGATTTACCTGCGTTCAATAAAAAAATGGTCGAGGAGTTCTGTGAAGGAGTCCACGCTGACCAGAAGACTGTATAAACAAAGCAAAATGAAGAATTTCAGAAGGGAAAAACTTTCCTCCTAAACCTCGCAAAATGACCATCTTACGGTGGTCATTTTGTTTATCTAATTAAATCAGTTTTAGTTTCTTAAATTAGCGTATAGTCGTCCGGAAGGGCACTTTCCAGTTTATGAAGAATACAATCAGAAAATTTATCATTAAGCCACTTAAGTTTCTGGCCTGGGTGGTTAGCATTCTGATTTTTCTGGGGCTCCTCCTGACATTATCAACCCGCTTGCCCTTCGTACAGGAAATAATTAAGGAGAAGGCGATTGCCTATTTTGTCGATAAAATAGGAACAAATGCGTCTATCGGCTCTATTTACATAAATTTCCCGTCCTCTGTAGAAGTCAATCAATTGTATATCGAAGACCTTGCCGGAGATACACTTTTATATGCCGGTAAGATTGATGTAGCGACAGATCTATTTGATCTGCTTCAAAACAAGCTTTCACTGGATGATGTGTATTTAAGCAATGTGGTGGGGTATGTGCATAATACGGAGACAGACAGCACGTTTAACTATCAATTTATTATTGACGGGTTTTCATCCGGTAATTCCACCGATACTCCGCCCGACACATCATCCTCTTTTGATTTTGCTATTTACCAGGCGGAAATTGATCAGGCCCGGGTTAATTATATAGATGCTTACCAGGGGATGGAATTAAAAACGCAAATAGGTCATGTGTTGGCAGAGGCATCTGTTTTTGACCTGATCAAGGGAGAAATATTTGTGAATTCTGTTGACTTGTCCCAGGCGTCCGGGTCATTTCGGATAACGAAAGAAAGCCTGCCCAGCCCGGATTCTCCATCCAGTCCCTTTTATGTGAATGGCGAACGCGTTTTTATACAGGATGTTGATTTTCTTTTTGAAGATGTTCCAGGAGGAATCCGGGTAGAGAATCATGTAGGCCAGGCAAAAATACTTGCAGATAGTCTGAATATTGTCGACCAGGTGTACGATGCCCGTGAAATTGTCTTGCTTGATACGCGTGTGGGTATTGACTTATTTGGTGAGGCGAGTACTGCCAGTGATACAGGAATGGTGGCTGACCAGGCGGGGGCGTTTTCACTACTTGCCTCCTCGGAGAATATTGTGTTCGGCCAGGTGGATTTTCGCTTCTATGATCATAGTAAACCTGTGGCGAAAAAAGGTTTTGATCCCTACCATATGTGGTTTCAACAGATCAACCTTAAAACTTCAGGAATCGTTTTTGAAGATGGGTATGCGGAAGGGCTGGTGGATCGACTCGAGGCAACCGAAAACCGGGGGTTTGTTCTCCGAAATCTTTCAACGGAATTTAAATACGGCCAACAACAGAGCTTTTTACGAAACCTGCACCTGGAGACAAGCAACAGTTTGATTGACGGGGATATACAGGCAGACTACCTATCCATTGAGCAAATTTCCAGTGATCCCGAAGAAACCGGCATCAATCTGTCACTTAATCAGACCGTCGTTAGTTTGCAGGATGTCCTGTATTTTGTTCCAACGCTTGCTACGGATATACCTGCCACAGTGCCTGAAAATTTAAAAGTTAGCGCTACAGGGAATGTCAATGGTAAATTGTCAAATGTCAACTTTCACAAAATGGAGGTAAGTCTTCTGAATCAAACAAGATTATTTGTTCAGGGTACTGTTAAAGGCCTTCCGGACATCCAATCCTTGGATGCCAACCTTCCAACTCTTTCATTTACTACCATAATGCCTGAAGTGAAGACGTTTCTGCCGGATTCACTTTTTCCTACTTCACTTTCCTTACCTGATACGATTGATTTAAAAGGCAGCGTCAAAGGTAGCCTTAAAAATGCTTCCGTTCAGGCCCACCTGATGACATCTAAAGGCGAAATAGTAACGGATCTGACGATAAAGTCCGTGAATGATAGCAGCTATCAATATGCGGGAAAAGTGGATGCTTTTGGGATACATTTGGGGGAAATAATTCAGAACCCGGATTTGGGAATGCTCTCGCTCGACCTGACGTTTGATGGGCAAGGGATTACACGGGAAGATATTGATGCGGGTTTTGAAGGCAGCATCTCACGGCTGGACTATTTGGGATACGTTTATGATACGGTCAATTTAAAAGGCCGCATTGCAGATCAGACCTTTAAAGGAGAAGTGCAACTGGCTGATTCGAGTTTGACCTTTGATTTTGACGGGGCAGTTGGATTTTCAAAAGAAGTTAACGAATACGCTTTTGATTTATCGGTCGAACGGGCAGATCTTGAAAAATTAAATATTGCTCGCACGGAATATAAACTCATTGGGTCTGTTTCTTCTCGTCTGACTGCTTCATCCATAGATGATATCAACGGATATGTCATGGTGAAGGACGCTTATGTCAGCCGAAGTAATCAACTGTTTCCAGTGGATTCACTGATATTCAATGCCTCCAGTGCTGAAGACACTACCTCCTATCAATTGTATTCGGGATTTATGGAGGCAGATTTTACGGGTAATTTCCAGCTGAGTTCATTATCAGGTGTTATCAGAAATCATTTTAGCCGATACTTCGCTTTGACGGATACGGACACCGCGGCATTATCCACGTTGCGCCCACAATCCTTTGACTTTCATGTTGACATTAGGAATCCCACGATTTTCACCTATCTGGTACCGGATCTCGCCGAACTCAGAACTGGCGAAATAAGCGGGCAGTACAGTAGTAAGGATTGGATGATGCAAATGCATGTAGATATTCACAAACTAATTTATGGTGGAATTACCGCGGATTCTCTGGGCATGCGTATCACCTCAGATGAATTTCAGTTGAATTACGGGCTAGAGGCACTTCGGCTTAGTGCAGGGCCGGTTACCATAAAAAATATTCTGCTGGATGGCGATGTTGAATCAAACAATATCATGTCTGCCTTGCATATTCAGGATGATAACCATGAAGATCGTTATCTTTTTGGTGGGATATTCATTAGCCTGGAAGATCACTATCGATTCATGTTTACACCTGGAATGTTTATTACGAACTACAATTCCTGGGATGTTAAGCCGAGTAATTCCATTGATATCTATCCGGATGAAATTTGGTTTCAAAATTTATTTTTTACCAACCAGGAGCAGGAGTTGAAATTCTTTTCTGAAGTAAATGATAGAGCAGATAGCGTATTAACTATTGATATTAAGGACTTGAAATTGTCACAATTCGGAAATATTACGCAGGATAGTGTGCCAATTATTACCGGCGTTGTAAATGGATTAACCGAGTTGAACCTGGTATCATCGGGCCTGGCCTTTACCTCTGACCTTGATATTCAACGATTAAGTTTTAAAGGAGATACGCTGGGTAATCTTAAATTACAAACCGATACCGAAGATGGGTATCGCTATGCCATGGACATGAGTATTTCCGGTGCGGTGAATGATATACAACTAAAGGGAGAATATGAGGCGGACAGTGCGGGTCGAATTGACATGAACCTGGATGTCAACCGTTTGGCGCTGCATACAGTAGAAAGTTTTACTGCGGGGCAAGTCAGGAATATGGAAGGGAATGTTTCCGGTCAGATATCAATTGCAGGCAACGTAGGATCGCCGGATATCGATGGCAGGCTGGCGTTCCAGAATGTAAGCTTCACCCCAACTTATATTGGTTCGGAGATCTTCATTAATGATCAGCAGCTACAGGTGAACAATACCGGGCTTCATTTTGATAGTTTCAAATTAACCGATGAGAAAGGAGATGAGGCCACGCTTTCAGGTGATATAGAAACGAAGGACCTGCTCCTATATGACCTCAACCTTGATATTGCAACGAGAAACTTTAAAATCATTAATCGTCCATTGCCAGAGGGGATTCTCAGAAGTGATAATCCACTTTATGGTAACCTTGATCTCACCAGCGACATTACCATTCGAGGAAGTTCTGTGCGACCGGTTATTCGCGTTTCTGCTCAATTTGGCGAAGGAAGTAACTTCACTTATGTTATCCCGGAAGAGTCTTTGACCGAGCAGGAGCAAAAAGGCGTTGTGGAGTGGTTTGATCAGGATCTGGAGGAATTGACCTTCTTCAATAATCAAAATTCGTCTCAGAAAGACTCGATTAAAAGCGCATTACAGGGAATAGATTTGAAAGCGACCTTAACCGTCAGGCCGACCAACCAGCTTGCGATTGTCATTGATCCGATTACCGGAGACAAACTGACCGTTCAAGGAGATGCCACCTTGAATTATGAAATTCGCCCGAGCGGAAACCAAACACTTTCCGGCCGATATGAGGTATCGCAAGGTTCCTATGTACTAAATTTTTATAACCTTTTTCGTCGGGAATTCAGAATTCAGGAAGGGAGTTACATCCTTTGGACAGGGGATCCACTCAATGCAATCATGAACGTCACCGCATTGTATGAGGTCAGGGCAGCTCCAATAGGAGTCAGTAAATATCAAGGCAAGCTGGATTTCCTGGTTTACCTGGATATTGGTGGTCAGCTTCTCGCCCCTGAAATATCATTTCGACTGGGCCTGGCGCCGGATGCTCCCGCCCCGATACAGGTGGAAGCCTGGGTGAATCAGCAAAATGCGGTGGAGGAACGTGTGAATCGCCAGGTCTTTGGTTTGTTGCTTTTTCAGACCTTCTTCCCGGATGATTCATTTGTAAATTCTGGAAACGTCAACATGGTAGAGAATACAGCTCGATCCAGTGTAAGCCGATTATTGTCCTCCCAACTTAACCGATTATCGGATCAGATTAAAGGGGTGGACCTGAGTATTGATATTGATTCTTTTGAAGATTATTCCTCCTCCGGCGATGCCTTTGGCAGGACTGAACTTGAATTAGGTGTCTCAAAAGAACTCTTCAATGAACGTGTAGTGGTAAAATTGGCAGGTAATGTGGACCTTGAGGGAAACCGTTCAAGACAGGGAGTGTCTGATTTTGCCGGTGATTTGCAGATTGAATATAAACTTACCGAAGATGGTAGGTTTCGCCTGGTGGGTTTCAGGAATAATGATTTTGATAACCTCCAGGGCGAAATTATTCGTACAGGCGTTGGGGTTATTTATATACGTGAGTACGATGCCCTTAAAGAGTTATTCCAGTTTGGCCTGAAGAAGAAAGGAGGACAGGATGAGGAATAATTATTTCATCATTTTTTTACTACTCATTTCTTCGGCGATTTTAAACGTTTCCTGTACCGCCAATAAATTCTTACCCGAAGGAAAGAAATATTATGATGGGGCAAGTATAAAATGGTCTCATGATAAAAGCCTTAGCGGCAAGGACCGACGCAACACGCTTCAGGATATGGAGGAGGTACTGCGCCCAGACCCCAATTTCAAATGGTTGGGAATGCGCCCTAAAGTTTGGCTGTACAATATTGCCGGTGAGGTTGAGAAAAATAAGGGATTTAAATATTGGTTGAAGAATAAGTTGGGAGGGCCACCCGTATACCTTGAGGATGTAAATTACCAACAAGTTAATCGTCTTATAAGAAACAGGCTGGTACTGAATGGGTTTTTTCAAGGAAGATCAAACCCAGAGATAATCGATCATGAGCACAGCGCATTTATTCATTATAACATAATTGCGAGGAACCCCTATCGGTATGATACCATTGCTCCCCTTGCCGGAGAGGGCGAACTGGCTGATTCTATCCGGAGCATTCAGTTTGACGAAGACCAGCTATTGTTTCCCGGTGACAGGTATGACTTCAATACTCTAGAAGAAGAGCGTGCCCGTATAGCATCGACTCTGAAAAACGAGGGGTTTTTCAACTATGATAAGCGATTTATTCTTTTCAGAGCTGATAGCACCATAAGTGACTCGCTACGGAGAGTTGCGATGTATCCTGTCCTAAAAGAAAACCTGACAGAAGAAGCGAGTACGCCCTATACCTTGAACAATGTCACAGTTAATGCGGATTATTTACTAAACCTGGAAGATTCTGCCTCGACAGAAAGCATTGATACCACAAAAATCAACGGCCTGGATTACCTGAGCTCGAGAAATTTTTTCAAGCCTAAAATTATTACTGACCAAATTCGCATCAGACCGGGCGATCGCTATAACCGGGAAGAAGAATTACGATCCATTAACCGATTAATTCAATTGGACGTCTTTAAACTGGTTAACATCGAATACTCAGATGCCGGGCCAGGTAAACTGGATGCAAACATTCAACTCAGCCCCTACAAGAAAAAATCAGTTCGGTTTGAACTAAGCGCAGTTACTACTTCCCAAAGTTTTGCCGGACCTCACCTGGCCCTGACGTTTCGGAATCGCAATTTTCTTCGGGGTGCGGAACGTTACGAATTGTCATTTACAGGTAATTATGAGTGGCAGTTGGGAGGAAAGCGGACTGCTACCAGTGATCAGACGGCAAATGAGAATATAAATCTGCTAAACAGTTTTGAGCTGGGGGTATCCCAGTCATTGCTCATTCCACGCCTGATCACGCCCTTTAAAATTGATTATAGTAATGCGCGGTATATTCCGCAAACGCGATTTGACTTGTCATTTAAATGGCTTCAACGTGTTGGATTCTATCAATTCAACAGTGTGGAGATTAATTACGGGTTTCAATGGCGCGAGACAACCACCAAGCGCCATAGTCTGAGTCCCGTCGCCATCACATTTATTCGACTCGGGAATACTACCGAGGAATTTGATGCTATTCTGGAGGATAATGAAGTACTTCGCAGGAGTCTCGAAGATCAATATATTGTAGGTACTAATTACTCATTCTTTTATTCCAGCCAGGAAGATCCGGAGTTAAAAAAAAGGAAGAACAATTTCTATTTTAATGGGAATATAGGAATAGCGGGAAACCTGATGTACCTCATTCATGAAGCGTTCAATATACCTAAAGACTCTACCGTGCGGGAGACGATAAATACGGGGGTAGAGCCCAATGATACGATTCGTGATGTGACCTATCAACACAAGGTTTTCGGATTGCCATTCGCGCAGTTTGTTCGGGTTGAACTCGATTTTCGTCATTATTATGATTTTAATGAGAATAACCGCCTGGCGACCCGATTGGTGGCAGGAGTCGGATATGCATACGGTAATACCGAAACCATGCCTTATTCAAAGCAATTCTCCGTTGGAGGAGCCTCCAGTTTACGGGGTTTTCGCGCCCGGTCCATTGGTCCGGGGACTTATGAAGGGGATTCTACGGTTTCTTTTGTGGATCAGACCGGCGAAATACGACTGGAGTTGAATACGGAGTGGCGCTTCACTATACTTGAACAGATTAAAGGGGCCTTATTTTTTGATATAGGAAACATCTGGAACGTTCGTGAAGATCCTGATCGGCCAGGAGGAAAATTTGAAGCAAATAAGTTTCTGGACCAGCTGGCGATGAGTGCGGGGGCAGGGATTCGCTACGATGCTGACATTTTCGTCATTCGATTTGACTTAGGTGTTCCTCTAAAAGTACCCTATGCCGGCAAGGTGAACAGATCGCCGGTATTAAACCTCGCCATAGGCTATCCTTTTTAACAGATTGTGGATATTTGTCTACTGTTTTACACTTATGGGATTGAAATAAGCCTTAATCAGACCTGATAAGGCGGTTCAATTTCTGGTATTCTATTTGGGTATGTTGAGGTAAAAGAAACAATTAATATGACACGACCTATAGCAAAAAATAAGATTCTTAGTTGGCTTACTTTGTCAATCGCTTTGTCCGCTTCGGTTCTGATATCCGGATGCCAGGCAAACAATACAGTAAAAGGCGGTGCCATTGGCGCCACTGCCGGCGGGGCCATTGGGGCGGCCATTGGCAGCGCTTCAGATAATACGGCGACAGGTGCCATCATTGGTGCTGCCGTAGGCGGAACAACCGGTGCCCTGATCGGGCGAAAAATGGATAAACAAGCAGAAGAACTGCGCAGGGACCTGGAAGGTGCCAAGGTGGAACGTATTGGAGAAGGAATCAAAATAACGTTTAATTCCGGATTGCTCTTTGACGTTGACAAGTATAATGTCAAAACAACTATCGAGGATAATCTGGTTCAATTGTCTGAAACTTTGAAGAAATACGAAGACACCAACATTCTGATCGAAGGGCATACCGACAATACAGGATCAGATGAGTATAATCAGGAACTGTCACAAAAACGGGCTAAATCTGTATCCTCCTTTTTAGAGGTACAGGGAGTTTCATCGTCGCGGATTACAACCATGGGGTATGGTGAATCACAGCCGATTGCCGAGAATTCAACAACGGCAGGCCGTTCACAGAACCGACGCGTCGAAGTGGCTATTTTTGCCAACAAAAAGATGAAGCGTATGGCGGAAAATGGGAATTTATAACTTGTAAATGACTAAAATTGATCAGCCCGGTCTTACAGAAAAGGCCGGGCTATTTATTTATTCGATGGATAGATTATCTTAGTATATTCAACCAGAGTGTCCAGGAATCAATCCAGACACGTGAAGGGGGTTTTCATGCGTAGAATTTATTTCCTGGTAGTACTATTCATTGGTGTATCCTTTACCGAACTGTTCGCTCAGATTCCAAAGGGGATGGATACAGTTGCGGTTCAGAGCCGAACGATACTAATCCTTAAGGATTCTACGTTTCTGATCGAACGGGATACGGTTCTCCTTTTACCGGATTCTGTAGCCGCCCTTATCAGGAACCAAAGCCAGTCCAGTGCAGCATTTTTTTTACGCATGAAAGATCGCTTTTCGAAAAAACGTGCTACCCGGGAATTATATGATGCATTGGTTACTTCTCCGAAAAAAAAGACCAATGTTATACCCCCTACACCCCCTCATGTCTTAAAATACAGCGAGGCGGCAGGAAAACGTATTGACCAAATAAGCATTAAGAAACTGGATGTTTTCGGTACCAGCATGAATGATACCAGCAAGTATACGGATCAGTGGCTGGTTAAATTTGCCAATGCATTGCACGTAAACACCCACGGAAGAGTCATTCGGAATAATTTATTTTTTAAAGAAGGGGATCTGTTTGATCCCGATGCCATGCGGGATAGTGAGCGGTTTCTCCGAAGTCTTGATTACATCAAGGATGCCCGAATTATTGTTGTTGATAAAGGGGATTCCGATGCCGTGGATATTCTGATCATCACAAAAGATGTATTCTCTTTATCCGCGGATATCGATTACAATGACATTGACCGTTTTGATATTTCCGTTACGGATAACAATATCCTCGGCTTTGGGCATGAATTGCGCAATGAATTTTTGTATGATGCCGAAAACCAACCTAAGGTAGGGTACGCAGGAAGGTATCGGATCAATAGTCTCGGGAAGTCATTTATCCGAACAGATTTTGAATACACAACCTCAGAGCCGGTCGATTTAATGGGGTTTCGCATGGAACGTCGAT
>CAYGOW010000036.1:0-5828 GCA_964351425.1 uncultured Roseivirgaceae bacterium | reverse complement strand
GCGTCAAAAATATCCGGCGTCCAACACCTGTATGCCTGAAATAAAGTGGGCCGGAGGGATTGCGGTATTTGGCGACCGTCGCGAACAAGCGTATTTATATCCTGACACGACGATATTTTTTGATGTGGGTCAGGACTATCAGGAGGCATGGATAGGCCGGTCGCTTGTTCTCAGGGAGGACAATAATGCCCGTTTTAACTTAATTCTTTCAGGGTTATTTGGAAACAATGATTTTTATGAACGCCCTATTGTATCCGCCGATACGAATCAGGCTTTCCTGGACCGGCAGTTATATATGGTGTCCTTTGGTTTAACCAAACGGTATTATGAGAAGGGGCGGTTGATTGCGGCTTTCGGTCGAACCGAGGATATCCCGCTGGGATATTCAGCCCAGCTTTTGGTGGGGCACGAAGTCAATGAATTATACAGCCGTAATTACTGGGGCGTAAAGCTCGAAGCCGGACATTTTACACGTCTGGGCTATTTCCGGCCGGTGATTGAATATGGTGGCTTCCTGCGAGGTTCTGATTGGGAGCAGGCTCAGTTTCATTTTGAAACGAACTACTTCAGTAACCTCTATCGATACAACCGATTCAGTTTTCGACAGTTTTTTCAATTAGGCTTTACAAGGGGATTGAACCGAAACCCTAATGAATTTATTCGACTGAGTGATGAAAGTGGTGTGCGCGGCGTGACCGATGAATTTCTCCGGGGCACATCGAAGCTGAACTTTACCTGGGAAACCGTGGCATTTACACCTTATTATATACTGGGTTTTCGATTTGCACTTTATGCGTTTGCCGATCTGGCCATAAGCAATAATGAGAAAGACAAGTTATTTGATAATACCCTTTATCAGGGATATGGGATTGGTGTGAGAATTCGGAATGACAACCTGGCCATTAATTCCATTCAATTACGACTGGCCTATTACCCCAATACGATTCCGGGTGAATCCAACTTTGGTTTTGACATAAGTGGCCGTCCAACCTTTACCATCCCGGATATACGCATTGACAAACCCCTACCCCTGGAATACCGCTAGGGAATGTAGAGCCTTTACCACATTCTTCTACACATATTTAACGAATTTATGCCTTCAGACCGGATAGCTTGTTTGGCATAATTTTTCCACCTATTAAGGAAAAAGATGAATTTAAAAAGAGCACTTATAATACTACTTTCAATCGCCTTTTTAACCGCGTGTTCCAACCCTAAGGAGGGCACTACTGAAGACAAAGGTGCTGTTAAAGGAGATACTCTGAACGTCCGTGAAGGAACGGGCGAAGGAACTGTCGGTGAAGGTGATTTGGGAAGCGGATAAAACATACATTATGAATAAAGAAGAACAACAATTACATCTGAATAATATTGCCAACGGCATAGCTGCCATTGAGAATGAAGTGCTGGGAATGCGGTTCGAAGAGTTTGTTCAGGAAGAGCAGATCAAAGAATCGGTTTATGCCAATCTGCAAATGATCGGAGAAGCGGCTCATGAGCTTGCCCGGGGAACGGATGACATGGCAGGGCTGAGTTTTGATACGGATTTACTGGCTGGCTTTAGAAACGCCCGGTATAACCAGGAAGCGGAAACCGGACACCAGCAAGTGTGGAATGTTATCAATGATAACCTGGATGAGATCCGTGATGAAGCCTTACGAGCATCGGCAAGATTAGGAAGAGAGTAAATAATTAAAAATCACTCACAAATTTAAACGAATACAGACATGCTATACGATATTAAAAATTTCAACAAACGACAAGACTTTAACCAGGGATTCTGGGATGACTTTACGAATCGCGATGTAATGAAAGACTATCGTGTATCTCGACCAAAGTCTGCACCCTCTGTAAATATTTTACATGCCGACAACGAATATCAGATCGAATTGATTGCCCCCGGGCTTTGTCAGGAAAACTATGAGATTGAAGTTCATGATAACATACTTGAGGTTCGCTCCCATGTTGATGAGCCCAAAGATGAGAATCGTGTCTATGCAAGACGCGAGTATTATGCGGGTGATTTTGAACGTTCATTTGTGCTTCCCGAGAATGCACAATTCGAAAAAATAGCCGCTAGCTGTTCGGATGGAATTTTAACAGTTCATGTACCCGTCAAGCGGGAAGAAAAAGACAGAATCCGACGGACAATTGAGATTAAATAGTTATTTTACCTAACCCGAGACCGGAGGCGTAATTCTATGCCTCATTAAGAAAACCCCGTAACCATCGGGGTTTTTTATTTAAACAGATTCTAAATAAGAATGAAATGGTGAAGATTTTCCTGAAAGAATACCTAAATAATGCAGTTTTGTGAGAATTGCTACGTAAGGCGTAAGGAAAAGGTTGTCTTTCATTCAAATGGCAGTAAAAATATATTTGAAATAACCCCTTCGCATAGTAGATTTGCACCCGGGTTTAGATGTGCCAATGTGCATACAGAGTAAAACTAAATTGTAACATGACGCTAACGAAATTCTTGAATCGCGTTTTATTTTTCTTCCTGCTGACAGCAGCGTTTTCATTCTCCCACCTGTCCTATGGCCAAACTGAAACAACCGCAGCAGATACTGTAGCGGCTGCTGCGGATGATGCTGCGACTGCGGATGCTTCCGGGGGTGAGATACCAACAGCTGCGGCAAACATCAGTGCAGGGGAGGAATTATTTAAAGGAAACTGTGCCAGTTGTCACAAGATCGACCAGAAACTGGTGGGTCCTGCGCTAGCAAATGTGTATGATCGCGCTCCTTCCATTGACTGGATTGTCAGTTTTATACAGAACTCACAGAAAGTGATAGCTACCGGCGATGAATACGCCGTTAATCTGTATAATGAATACAACCAGACGCAAATGACGGCCTTCCCGTCATTCTCGCGTGAGGATATTTTAAATATACTTGGCTACATTAAGCAGGAGACGGAAGCAAAACCAGCTGCCACTGCTGCCGCGGTACCGGGTGCAGATGGGGGAGGTGTGACAGGCGCGCAGGGTCCCGCGATCTACACCACCTCTCTCAATGCCATTATGATCGGCCTGATCATAGTTCTGGCATTGATCCTGGTCGTGTTAGTATTGATTACCACTGTACTGAAAAAATACCTCCTGCAAAAGGACGACATTGCCGAAGAGGACAGGGAGATCATCACACGTCAGGTAAATGTTGGCAACCTATTCAAGAGTACCACATTCATCTTCCTGGCCACATTCATTTTTGCAGCGGTTGCGTTTAAAGTGGTCATAAACCAACTGTTTGCGGTTGGTGTGCAAATTGAATACACTCCGACCCAACCTATTGCATTTTCACACAAGCTACATGCCGGTCAGTACGAGATAGATTGTCAGTACTGCCATACAGGTGTGCGGAAGAGTAAGAATGCCAACATTCCTTCTCCAAATATCTGTATGAACTGCCATAGCGCGATTAAGACAGAGTCACCGGAGATTCAAAAAATTTATGCAGCCTTTGAGAATAACCGGCCCATTGAATGGGTGCGGGTTCACAATCTCCCTGATTTAGCATATTTCAACCATTCTCAGCACGTACAGGTGGGGAATATTGAATGTCAGACATGCCATGGTCAGATTCAGGAGATGGAAGTTGTCGGACAGGCCAAGTTGCTGACCATGGGTTGGTGTATTGACTGTCACCGCCAAACCGATGTGAATGCGAAAGGCAATGCTTACTACGACAAACTGGTTGAATTACATAGTGAAGTAAGCAAAGACGGTATGAAAGTCGAGGACATCGGCGGACTTGAATGTTCGAAGTGTCATTACTAATAAAATAAGAGTAAAAAGACCTGATCTTTAGAAATAAAATGATGAAGGATAATAAAAAGACATACTGGAAAGGTATAGAACAATTATCTAATGACCCGGCATTCGTGAAAAACGCTGAGCGGGAGTTTCCGGAATACTTGCCCATGAAGAATGGGGAAGAGGGCCAGAGCAACCGACGTGATTTTCTCAAAATGATGGGATTTGGGGTTGCGGCTGTTTCACTGGCTGCCTGCGAGGCACCAGTACGCAAGGCGATCCCTTATGTAAATAAACCGGTCGATGTGGACCCGGGCATTCCTAACTATTATGCCTCTACTTACGTAAATGGCGGAGATTACTGCAGTGTGGTAGTCAAAACACGGGAAGGTCGTCCGATTAAAATTGAAGGAAACAGACTGTCACCAATCTCACAGGGAGGCGTATTTCCTCAAGTGGAGGCTTCCGTGCTCACACTTTATGACAACGAGCGCCTGAGAGGTCCTGTTAAAGCTGGTGAACTGGTGACATGGGACATGCTCGACAGCGAGGTAACACAGAAACTGAATGCTGTTGCTTCACAGGGAGGTCAGATTCGAATCGTTTCTAATACTATCCTGAGTCCGAGTACCAAAAAGGTCATTGATCAGTTTGGACAAAAATTTACTACGTCAAAGCACGTGAGCTATGATCCGATTTCGTCAGAAGGAATGCTTCAGGCGAATCAGGAGTCATTTGGCGCACGGGCGATCCCTTCCTATGACTTCAGCAAGGCAAAGGTTATTGTCAGCTTTGGTGCTGATTTCCTCGGTACCTGGTTGTCTCCGGTTGAATTCACAAAGCAGTACAGCAAGACACGAAAACTCAATAATGGTAAGAAGGAAATGTCCCGCCATTATCAGTTCGAAAGCAACCTGTCGATGACAGGTGCCAACGCTGACTACCGTGCAATGATCAAGCCTTCGGAAGAGGCGGCGGCTGTTAAGGCCTTGTACGATGCACTGCGCGGTCAGTCAGGAGCAGGTATGGAGAATATTGCGAAAGCTGCTGCAGACCTTAAAAAGGCAGGACGTAATGGTTTGGTGGTAAGTGCATCAAACAACCCTGCCGTACAAACAGTAATCAACGCGATAAACAGTGAGTTGGGTGCCTACGGTACAACCATTGACCTGTCAAAACCTATGATGATACGTCAGGGCAGCGAGCGGGACATGAACCAGTTCATTGATGATATCAAAGCCAAGCGCGTTCAGGCAGTTATCTTTTATAACTGTAATCCGGTTTATAATCATCCACGGGGTGAGGAATTGGCAGCAGCTCTGGCGAATACGACTCTGACAGTTTCAACTTCTGAGCGGCCTGATGAAACATCCTCATTGGTTCAATACGGAGCTCCGGATCCCCATTACTTAGAATCGTGGAATGATGCCGAACCAAAGAAAGGAATGTTCAGCTTCAGCCAGCCTACCATTACCCCTGTCTTCAAGACGCGACAGGCACAGGAAAGCCTGATGGTATGGGCAGGGCAGACTGATTTTAATTATTTCAACTTCCTGCAGGCACAATGGAAAGGTGTATTGCCAGGGGGTGATTTCCAGATGGCCTGGGACAAGGCATTGATGGATGGGGTATTTACCCTTGAAAGCGGCGCCATGACAAACGATTCAACTTCGGTTGATCAGTCAGGCATGATGGGTGGACAGCCTGCATTCTCCGGGGATACCGCCGCGGCAGTAAGTGCCCTGGGACGGTCGCCTAAAGGAGAAGGTGTTGAAGTTGCCTTTTATCAAAAAGTGGCAATAGGTGATGGTTCTCAGGCAAACAACCCATGGTTGCAGGAAACGCCTGACCCTGTCACGAAGTCAACCTGGGACAATTACCTGACGGTATCTCAATCCTGGGCGACTGAAAATGGCGTGACCGCTTTTGAAGGAAAATCAAACAAAGCCAATGTGACCATTGGTGGGAAGACCGTGACATTACCAATCCTTATTCAGCCCGGACAGGCGCCAGGTACGGTTGGAATTGCCGTAGGATACGGACGCACGAGCGCGGGTAAAGTAGCCAACGG
>CAYGOW010000035.1:0-16238 GCA_964351425.1 uncultured Roseivirgaceae bacterium | reverse complement strand
CACATGGTGGTCGCCGATCGGATTGTGACTGATGGCCGGGGCGAGAAAGTCACATGGGATCAATTTGGTGCCCTGGTGAATTAATTGATAAAAGGCATGTTGCCCGTTTGTTCCGGGTTCTCCCCACGCAATTTGACCGGTCTGGTAATCCACAGGATGGCCGGAACGATCCACATATTTCCCGTTGCTTTCCATATCTCCCTGCTGAAAATAGGCCGCGAAACGATGCATGTACTGATCATAGGGCAGGAGAGCATATGTCTCTGCCTTGAAAAAGTTGTTGTACCAAATACCAAGCAGCGCCAGCGTGACCGGGATGTTCTCTTCCAGAGAGGCGTGTTGAAAATGTTGGTCCATGGCATGTGCCCCTTCAAGCATCCCGATGAAATTATCGTAGCCAATGGCCAGGATAATTGATAACCCAATGGCTGACCAAAGCGAATACCGGCCACCAACCCAATCCCAGAATTCAAACATATTTTCAGTATCAATCCCAAAATCTGCGACACCACTTTCATTGGTTGAAACCGCGACAAAGTGCCTGGCCACATGGTCTTCATTTTTGGCATGTTTCAAAAACCAATCCCGTGCTGTGTGCGCATTGGTCATGGTTTCCTGTGTGGTAAAAGTCTTGGAGGCAATAATAAACAAGGTGCTTTCAGGGTCTACCTGACCGAGCGTTTCTGCGATATGGGTACCATCGACATTGGATACAAAATGCAGGGAAATATCGGGGTGTTTGTAGGCTCGCAATGCCTCAGTCACCATCACAGGACCCAGGTCTGAACCGCCGATGCCTATATTCACGATAGAGGTGATTCGTTTGCCTGTATATCCTTTCCAGTCACCGGACCGCACCTGTTCGCTAAATTTGTGCATTCTTTCCAGTACACTATTTACGTCTGGCATAACATCCTCGTCATTAACCAGTATCGGCGTATTTGCCCGGTTGCGCAAGGCGATGTGCAATACAGGCCGGTTTTCCGTTTCATTGATGGCTTCTCCGGCAAACATAGACCGGATCGCTTCAGGGACTTTTGTCTCAAGTGCCAGCGAACGTAATAACTCCATGGTTTCATCCGTCACCCGATTCTTTGAATAGTCGACCAACATGTCTTCAAAACGGTGATGAAACTTGCTAAACCTTTCCTGATCCATTTCAAACAGGTCTCGCATATGCCTGTTTCGGATCAGCTCAAAATGGCCTTTCAGTTCATACCAGGTATTGGTTCGGGTCGGATTGATTTTTGGTAGCATGGGATACTCTCGGTTTTGGTTGAGTGAAATTAGTAATAACCTGATATTTTGAGAAAAGAAATGAATGAAATTCAATCCGTAAAGAGAATTTAACATGTACCACATCCATCCTGTCAGACATACGACCCGCATGCATTAATAATTCTTATTAATCTCATTTAAAAGATTAATAAAACTAAATTCCTTTTAGTTGTTATACTCATGATTCCAATCCACACCTGTCGCGTACCGGTTACAGGAGAGGAGCATTGTTAAGGTTAAATAAAGGCATGGGCCCGGGAGTAAAAAATAAGGTGGTATTGTTCATTACTCCCGGTCCATCCTTACTCTAATTTTTTCTTGAGTAGAGGTGACACTTTGTGTATATTGATACACATCATCTGCTCAACCATGAATACCTCCCGTCGCTTCTTTCTCCGTTCCATCAGTTTGCTCGCAGCTTCTGCAGCTATTCCCTATCCGGCCAACGCATTTGGCCTGCATCGTAAATTACGCGTCGCTCTAGTCGGCACCGGAATCCGTGGGTCTAATTTCTGGGGCAAACGGCTGGTTGATCAATATCCGGAAATACTTGAATTTGTCGGGCTAAGCGATCACAATCCCGGGCGGCTGGCTTTTGCCAGGGATCATATCGGCACCGACTGTCCGATTTTTACGGATTTTGATGAGATGCTGGAGAATACCTCGCCAGACTTACTCATTGTGACCACACCCGATGCCACCCACCATCACTTCATCATCAAAGGCCTGGATGCCGGCCTGGATGTATTGACGGAGAAGCCATTAACCATAGACGAATTGAAATGTCAGCAAATTCTGGATGCTGAAAAGCGCTCCAATAAGAAATTGATCGTCGGGTTTAATTACCGCTGGAGTCCCTATGCTACCCGTATCAAGGAGTTGCTGATGGAAAAAAAGATAGGGAAAATAACCTCGGTAGATTTCCATTGGTACCTGAATACCTATCACGGGGCGTCCTATTTCAGGCGCTGGCACGGTCTTCGGGAAATGGGAGGGACTCTGTGGGTCCATAAGGCAACCCATCATTTTGATCTATTAAATTGGTGGATTGATTCCGATCCAGCGGAAGTATTTGCCATGGGAGATCTTGAATTCTACGGAAAGAATGGTGCATTCCGCGGGGATAATTGCCGAACATGTCAGCATAAGAATGAATGCGATTTTCACTGGGATATCACGCGGGATAAGACCATGATGGATCTGTATGTGAAGCATGAAAAGTACGACGGGTACATTCGGGATAATTGCCTCTATCGACCGGAAATCAATATCTACGATAAGATGTCCGCACAAATAAAATACCAAAATAATGTAGTAGTCAACTATTCGCTCACCACTTATTCTCCCTTTGAAGGGTGGCGTGTTTCTTTTAACGGCACAAACGGCAGACTGGAAGCCTGGATGGATATTCCTTACAATAAGGACATGAATGTCTCCCAGGATGAGCTTCATGAACTTGAGATGAACCAGGATTCGGGTGATGTGTATTACGAGCCAATCATTACCCATACGCTGTGGAATGACTTTGAAACCGTAAAGGTCCCCATGGAACGGCAGGGCCACGGAGGCGGGGATCAGCGTCTGCATGCCCAGATCTTTGAACATCCTGATCAAAAGGATCCTTTTGAAAGGCCGGCAGGCATCCGGGATGGAGCCATGTCCATTCTTATCGGAATTGCCGCCAGGAACAGCATCGAAAGTGGTGAACCGGTCAGGATAGCTGCGCTGACAGACCTTCAGCCTATGGCCGGGCGCTTGAAGGATTGAGAAGCCAGGGTCGTTAATTCTCAATTTAAACCGGTATTTGGTTGCTTATGACACTGATTATCGGGATTTTATATGGGAGATATAATCCTTTTCATTCCAACCTTTCACACATAACATGCGCAAAATTCAGATTAAGCACGGGGCACAATTCAGGGATTACCTTGCCTACGGTGCGCTCACTTTTATGGTTAAACAGTTTCAGGAGGATGTTGATGAGTATGTCAATACCCTCAAAGACACAACCATCTGGATGGTTAATTCGACTGCGATCGGTGGTGGAGTGGCGGAGATGCTGCCCAGCCAGATGCGCATTCTTCGGGAACTCGGGCTCAAAATCGAATGGCTGGTGATAGAGGCGGATGACCAACATTTTTTTGAAGTCACCAAGAACATTCACAATGCGATTCACGGGAGTGGCGCCGGTCAATTTACCGAGGAGGACAAAGAGGTATACGAACGAGTGAATGAAGAAAACCTGGATAAGGCACTTTCATTTATCAAGGATGGGGACATTGTTGTCATTCACGATCCGCAGCCAATGCCACTTGGTGCCCACATTCGTAAACATCGTGATGTTCGCCTGGTTTGGCGTTGTCACATAGGGCTGAATGAAGAAAATGATACTACGCGGTCAGTCTGGGACTTTCTCTCGAATTATACCGACTCCTATGATCATTTTGTCTTCAGTTTGATTGAGTATGTTCCGGAGGTCTTATCGGACCGAAGTATCATTATCACGCCCGCTATTGATCCGTTGAGCCATAAAAACCGAATGCTTCAGATCCATAAATGTATCGGCATTCTTCACCAGTCAGGGGTCATTAATGACAGGGATCCGATCCTTTACCCGTTTTATGAGCATGGCGTCCGTCGTGTTATGCCGGATGGCAGCTTCAATGAGGTCAATCATCATAGTAAACTGGATTTGGTCTATCGCCCCGTCGTAACACAAATTTCCCGGTGGGACAGGCTCAAGGGATTCAAGGAATTAATGGATGCTTTTATTCACATGAAGCGGGAGAATGAAAACCGGGACCCCGATACGCTGGCCTATCGCCGGATTCAAAAGTCACGCCTGGTGCTGGCCGGACCGGATCCGAAGTACGTGTCTGACGATCCTGAGGGAATGGAAGTGCTTGAAGAATTAACCAGGGAATATAAATCCATCCCGGCGGCCCTTCAGGATGATATCGCGATTTTGCTCCTGCCCCTCGATAACCCCAAGGAGAATGCATTGATTGTAAATGCCCTTCAGTTCTCCTCCAGCATTGTTGTGCAGAATTCAATCCAGGAAGGATTTGGTTTGACAGCTACGGAAGCCATGTGGAAAAAAACTCCGGTGCTGGTTTCAGGAGCGGCGGGGTTAGTCCACCAGGTGATTGATAATCAAACGGGCAAGGTCAATCATGACCCCAGTGATATCGTCAGCCTTTCAGAAAGCCTGGACCTGATGCTGAATAATCCGAAGGAGCGGGATAAATGGGCGTTTAACGGGCAGGTGCGGGTTATTGAAAACTTTACCCTTTTTACGCAATTGAAGGATTGGCTGGAATTGCTGGCGCGTTTGTAAGTGGCTAATTCATTTGCTACTTTGACCAGTTATTACCTGACCCGATAGGGTTACGCATTTAATTATGAAGAAAATTATTCTCTATATAGCCGCGAGTCTCGACGGATACATCGCCAGGACCGATGGCTCCCTGGACTGGCTGGACAACCTGGATAATCCGGACAAGTCGGATTACGGCTATGGCGAGTTCATCGAATCGGTTGACACTATCATCATGGGCAGAAAAACCTATGAAGTTGTTTCCGGTTTTGATATCCCATGGCCCTATACAAACAAGAAAACCTATGTTGTTTCCCGCAGCAAGGACCTGAGAATAGATTCACCGGATACTCATCTGTTGCCTGCCATCAGTCAGGAGGCAATCAATGCCTTGCGAAAAGAAAGCGATAAAAATATCTGGTTGGTGGGAGGAGGCCATCTGGTCAGTTCCTTTGTGAACCTCCATGCAATCGATGAAATCATATTGTCGCTGGTTCCTGTCGTACTTGGGGAGGGCATTCCACTCTTTCCGGATAAATCCATTGAAGTACATTTTGCATTAAATGATCACCAGGTGTTTTCCAACGGTTTGGTGCAGTTGCACTATGTGCTGCAGCAAGATTAAAGTTAGCTTATCTCTTCCGGCTCGCAATTATTCATATTATACTGAACATTATCCCGTTTGCTGGTGTACTAATTACTGGTAACTGATCTAATCCAACACAGACGTGTGACCATGAACAACCAAAGAGTGCAAGCTATTTTTACATCCGTGTTATCGGAATTCAAAGCCCTGAATAGAAAGCAGGTCACACTTCGTCGTATTCGGTTAAAAAATGCCACGATGAATGCGCGACCTGTCCTGTCATTCCGCCGCTTTTTCCTGGGATGTCATTCTTATGAAGTGATTACAGGGGATTATGTGAAAGACTCAAGCGATATGGAAGTCAATACCTTGCCAGAGGAGGTTTTACGTGGCTGGTTTGCCCATGAACTGGGGCATATCATGGATTACCGGGATCGCACATCCCTAGGCCTGGTTATGTTCGGGCTCAGATACCTGTGGTCGCGGCGCTTTCGAAGAAGAAGTGAATATGTGGCAGATCAGTATGCGATCCGTCATGGCTTTCATGAGGAGATTATTGCCGCCAAGCGGTTTATACTGGAGAATGATTTATTGACACCAGAATATAAAGCCATAATCGACAAATACTATATGCCGATCCATGAAGTTCAGTGGCATACGGATAATCCGCATGCCTTAGAAAATCTATTTATTGGGTAAACTATTCAGCAGGGTAGTCATCTTCTCCTCGTCCATTACCTTCGGGGTTTTGACTTGTCCGCCTTTCTTCCCTGACTCCTCCAGGTACGCATGATAGTCCTGTTTGGAAATAGCATGCACATGCACACCGTGCAGCGCTTTATTCCGTGCCACGGCATAATTCTCATTTGCCTCTTTCAGATATTCATCCAGCGCACGGGCCGCGTCCTCTTCCTTTACTGTATCATCCGAGACAATCACCCACTGGTGGATATATTGGTCCTGATCATTGCGTATGGCTGCAACCATATATTCATTGATGGATATATTGAGTTCTTTGGCTACAGCGACAATGGCCTCATCCATTTTTTCTTCTGATAACTGAGACCCCACTACATTCAGGTAAAACTTGGTGCGCCCCGTAATTTTGATTTCATACGGATCGAGCTGGGTAAACTCAATTGTATCCCCGATGATATACCGCCAGGCCCCGGAGCACGTGCTTAGTACCAGAACATACTCCTGGTTAAGGACCACCTCATCGATTGTGTGAGATTCCGGATTCTCCAGCACATTTCCCTGTTGGTCAACCCCGCGGTCATCAAATGGGATAAACTCAAAGAAATACCCGTGATGGGTTGCCAGTTGCATATTCATGGTATGCGGACGGGCTGTATAGGCAATGAACCCTTCTGACGCGAGATAGGTATCCATAATTGTCACTTCCCGTGAAAAGAGTTTATTAAAATCCTCCCGGTAAGTTTCGTACGCGACTCCGCCACTGGCATAGACCGACAAATTCGGCCAGATATCATGGATGGAGTCAAGCTTGTGTTCTTTGACAATTCGCTGAAGCATCAACAGGACCCAGGAAGGGATTCCGGCAATGGCCCCGATATTCCAGGAAGGGGCCTCCTCCACGATGCGCGCCACACGTTGGTCCCAATCATCGATTGCGGCAATTTCTTTACCAGGCCTGTAAAACAAATCGTACCAGCCCGGAAAATTGCTCACGTTTATTCCACTGATTTCACCCTCCATCTGGCCACGCTTGTTTTGATCCAGGTTAGCCGAACTGCTCAACATCAGAATTTCGCTTTCAAAAAGCGCTTCCGGAAAATCAAATAATGGGAGTGACTCAATCATGGACCGTCCGACGGCCCGCATGCTTTGTAAAAAATCAGCGGTTATGGGTATTTGCTTGCTGGCGGTACCGGTTGTCCCACTGCTTCGGGCAAAAAAGTCAGGCTTCCCGGGCCAGGTAATATCCGGCAATGACCGTTGCCTGCTCCACCATTTCTCGTTGAGTGAGTCATAAGTAAAGATGGGAACCGACTTCTTGAATTCGCGTATTAAATTATCGGATTTCAGGATTTCGGAGAATCCATAATATTTCCCAAAAGCGGTATTTTCCGCCTTCGCCAATAAGCTACGCAATTGCTTCTCCTGTTGCCTGGCATCAGGCTCAGGATCCCCTTGTAATTTGTGGGTCAGGTCAATGCCTGATTTTACGAGTGTACCCAATAGGCCCATAATTGTATTTTTGTCGTTGTTACCTGTAGTACCAACAGTAATACGTTGGGATTGTCTTTTATTCTGCCGATTTATTTAGCAGGTAAATTTAATAAAACTGTAGGACAGGCCTGTCTAAAAGCTTCCTTCCATGATCTGCATGAGTTCGATCAATTCCCCGTCCGGACCCATATAAAAGGAATTTCTGGCGACAATGTCGGTAGCGGATACCTGCTGGATTGGTCCGACTATTTTGGCGCCTGCCGCGAGCAAGCGTTTTTCAGCTGCTTCGATATTCTCCACATCAATCCCAAGGTGCTGGTATGAATAGGAAATGCCATCGGAATCCCCGGCCGTATTCTGCCCAATTTCCAAAACAAAATCCTGTCCGGGAAAACGTAGAAAGGCCATGGTTACCTCCACCTTGCGTTCTTCACCGTCGGCAGGCAGTATGCGCAATTCGGTTACCCTTCCGGTCACCTCCAGATCAAACGCGTTGGTGTAGAAATCAATGGATTTTTCCAGGTCGGCAACGTAGAGCATGACATGGTTGAAGCGTGGCGATAGTTGATCAGAGGTACCGGAACAACCCGCAAGGCAGAGCATGATTAGGCAGGCAAGAATGAATGGAGCACGGATTAATTTCATGTGTCTAATTTTTTTCAAGATAGGAGAATATCTTCATTTCTCTCGCATCAAGACTCGTGTACATTGATTTCTCCCCTTTTTTCAAGAGACGTCACTTCCCGAAGTTGTTGGATCGTTGATAATTTTGGCTGATTATTATTATTTCACCTGTTCACCCCGTATTTTTACTGAACTATGGAAAGTGCTACACATAAGGACCTTAAAGGCGGAAATGAACCTCTGCAACGATGCTGCGAACTTCGAGGCAGGTTGTACGAATTACTCCGGAAGTCCATGGAAGAAGGGTCCCGTGCCTATGACGCTGAGATGAAACAGCTGCATGACGAAATCACCCTTGTCATGGCCAAGATAGATTCCTGAATTTACTGCACCGGTAAAAATCTCTGATATTCATCTATTCCTGACATTTGAATCAACGAAATATTCATTATATTAATCCTCTAATCATATACACTATTATTAGATAGCTGTTTTCTCTTCATTACCTTCATTAAATTTTAATTCGCCTGGAAATCATATTGAAGCACTTAAGACAGGCTTAACTTTATTACTATCTACTTCTCATGAAAAATCGTTTCCTTTTATTTATTCTTTTGCTTATTGGAACACTCACTTACGGACAAACAGAATTTAAACCCGGGTATATAATCACGAATTCTGGCGAAAAGCAACAAGGCGATATTGCCTATCAATCAACTACCCGGAATTATATATCGACATTTTTCAAATCGAAATCTGAAGTGACTGAATATGGTCCGAATGATATTAGTGGGTTTGGATATAGTGATGGGCGGTATTTTATTGCCGGGATAGTGGAAGGATCCTTCGTGGAAGCATTAGTCGTTGGAGACCTTAGCTTATATCGATATCAGGAAAAGTATTACTTACAAAAGGAGAATGAACTTGAATTACTTGAAGCCAGGGAAATTGAAGTTATTGTAGATGGAAAAACCGCATTCAAGGAAGATAACCGTTGGAAAGGTGTTTTATCATTTTTTATCAACGACTGCCTGGAAGATTCAAATGATTTAATTCAGAAGATTGATCTGAATGAACAGAGTTTAACTCGTATTGTGGTGCGATATAATAAGTGTCGGGGATCCGCATATGAAGAGTATAAGGAGGATATAGATTTTACTACATTCCGTGCCGGACTAACCGCCGGGATCATATTCTCTAAATTATCCATTACAGACACTGATCAGCAAAGTTCATTTCCTTCTTCCTATACATCTACTGATCCATCATTCGGCCTTCAATTTTTGCTGATTTTTCCCAGAGTGTCTGAAAAGATTGGGCTTTATGGTGAAGTATCCTATTTGTCCGCTGAATACGAGGGGGTTGTGGAGTATTCAAATGCATTTCGTTCTACGATATACACATCAGAGATTTCAACCTCGACAATCAATATTCCAATCGGGATCAGATACTCAACATTGGAAAAATCAATTTCGTTTTATGCTATGGGGGGTGTAAATGTAGATATCTATTCACAGTGGGAAAGTAAATTGAACACCACTAGGCAGGAGAATGGAGAAACTACTATTGAAAATTCGACGGACTGGTTAAACGCGAACTCTGGTCGTATAGGATTCTGGGTTGGTGGCGGAGTATCCAAGTCAATAGGTAAGTGGCAAGCTGGCCTGGGTGTTAAGTATTTTGCTATGCCGGAGTTGGGTGAACGTAATGTAGAAGTTGATATTAGCAGGGTAGCTATCAGTATTGAAATTTCAAGATAGCTCTTTGTTCGTTCATTAAAAGAAGTTACTATTGTTTGGTGCAACTTTATTAAGAAATCTTCATAAATCAGTTCACAAGCCGGTCACATAACATACTTTATGCCAGATGAAAACATTGGGATTTCATGCTAAAATGAAGGATTTGGTAGGCTCGATAAACCTTGAAGGCTTTCTTCTTTCACGTGTGATCATCGAGCATCGTGAACGCTATACCATACAATCGGAACAAGGAATTTTTACCGCAGAAATTACCGGAAACCTGCGTTTCTCGGCCAGTAGCCGTCTGGACTTTCCGGCGGTAGGGGATTGGGTGAAGGCGATGCAGGTGGATGCAGAAACGGCCATTATTCTGGAGATACTTCCCCGGTTCAGCATTCTCCAGCGACAGGCAATCGGGCAGCATGGGGAGTCGCAGGTTATTGCCACCAATATAGACGGAGCATTCATTGTGCAGTCATTTGGCCATGACTTTAACCTGAACCGGCTTGAGCGCTACCTTACTATTTGTCACGGGGCAGGCATTGAGCCATACATTATCCTCACGAAGACCGACTTAACCGACCCGGCATCTGTTGCCACACATCTTGAAAAAATCAAAGGACGCGTCTCTGATGTGCCCATTCTCCCGATAAGCAGTATGACTGGCGAAGGATATGAGGAGCTAAAGGCG
This sequence comes from uncultured Roseivirgaceae bacterium, assembly GCA_964351425.1. Lineage (GTDB taxonomy): Bacteria > Bacteroidota > Bacteroidia > Cytophagales > Cyclobacteriaceae > JAUILA01. The sequence continues at coordinate 5,811 of CAYGOW010000035.1, read as the reverse complement.
TTGTTAAAGCCTGAAAATACCTATTGTTTTCTCGGTTCCTCAGGGGTGGGCAAGTCCACACTTGTAAATGGCCTCCTGGGTGAAGGGTATTTGAAAACCAGCGAAGTAAGTACCTCCACAGCGAAGGGGCGCCATACCACCAGTCACCGTGAACTCATCATGTTGCCAAACCACGGGGTGATTATTGATACGCCGGGTATGCGGGAACTTGGTATGACCGATCAGGCGGAAGGACTCGAACAGACCTATGAGATTATTCATGAATTGGCTGAAACCTGCCGGTTTAAGGACTGTACGCATATAACGGAAGAGGGTTGTGCCGTTTTGGAAGCCTTGGAGAATGATTCACTGGATGCAGGGCTTTATGAAAATTTTATGAAGCTGCAACGGGAACAGGAACACTACACTGCTACTGTCCGGGAGAAACGGGCGAAGAGCAAGCAGCAGGGTAAATTGTATAAGTCGATCCAACGGGCAAACCGAAAGAATAAATTGAAATGATCATGTAGTTATGTTAGGAAACAGGACATCCTCTTTGCCTTTTTTATTGTTCCTGGGCTTGCTGCTCGGTTGTGCCGGAGATAGCGCGAATTCTATCCCTGAAGCAGAATACATTAAACTCGGCAAGCAAATAGAATATGCCTTTTCCTCCAACAAACTTCTTTTCATCAATCAGAAATTCAACCAGCAGTTTATTTACGAAAAGGTTATTCACCTGCTGGATTCGCTTCAAATCGATGAGGAAGAATTCGAGGCGGGAGGATCTGTTAAAAAACTGGTCATCGCGACAGCCTTTGAAGAAAATCTTGACTACCTGCGCAAAAAAATCTTTGAGGGAGAATTTCGGTTTATCCGTTACCAGCCCGGTTCCCCGGGCAGACTTTTGTTTGGTATCGACTATGGCGAGACAGTGGATTTCATGGAATTCATTATTAAAGAGGAGGGAGATGATTTATACATCATTGATTTCTTCATGTATTTTAACGGCATACAATTCTCGGAGTACTATTCGTGGGTGGAGGTGAACCGGTTGTTTTACGGGGATATTCGCGGCCCTTTCGCCGAAGCCTGGAAAAATCTGAATAATGCTTCCACGTACCTGGACCAGGGAATGGTGGAGAAAGCCTGGTGGTATTACCAGAAAATCCCGGAGGAGTTTGCCTATTCTCCGGTCTTTCACATTACCAAGGAAGGAATTGCCCGGGAGCATTCAGACTCGCTTCTCGAACAAATCCTATACGAAAAGGTGGGCATTCACTGGGACAAGAAAAGAACACGGTATATGAACCTCGCGCATTATTACAGGATGTTCCATATGCCGGATACATCCCTGATCTACCTCGATTCGCTTGAGGCTTTTACAGGTGATAACTTTCTGATCGACACCCTTCGTGCGCAAGCGGTTGCCAAAGACATTTTTACAGAATCCGCGGAAGAGAGTTTATGAGAGAAACCCAATCATAAGCTCACTAATGTAATACCATCAGCTGGTTACTGGAATGAAGCCTTCTCAAGACATCGTTCGCTGCAATTCCGGATGGCTCTCAACATGAGTGAATGAATGTGCTGTGGCCGCATTCATGGCTCGTTCCCATCCTTTCGGCAATTCCGATTCCAATAAAGCACCTGGTTTAAGATAGGAGTAGATTTCTCCGTAATGCCTGATTTCTGTAAAATCTGTTCGGCGCATTCGGTGCCAGGGCCGAAGTTCGGCCGTCGAATGCAGTCCCATGGATCCGATGATCTCCGCCACGGTGTTCAGCGTGCCGTCATGATAGGCAGCTGTACGCTTTGCTTTATCTTCTACATGTAATCCCTTTACAAGTTGAGGGTCCTGGGTAGCGACGCCGGTCGGACAATTGTTCGAATTGCATCGAAGCGCCTGGATACAGCCAATGGCCATCATCATGCCGCGCGCCGAATAACATAGATCCGCACCGATAGCAATGTTTTTCACCACATCAAACCCGGTGATGATTTTTCCACTGCAGATCAGGCGGATGTCCTTGCGAAGATTAAATCCTACCAGGGCATTGTGCGCGAAAATCAACGCCTCGGTCAGGGGGGTGCCAATACTATCGGAGAATTCGACCGGAGCAGCTCCGGTTCCGCCTTCTGTACCGTCTACGGCGATAAAATCCGGCTTGATCCCGGTCTCGATCATGGCCTTGCACATGGCCAGGAACTCCCGTCGTTTGCCAATGCACAACTTGATTCCAATGGGTTTTCCGTCGGACAGGTCGCGCAGTTTTTTGATGAAACGCATGAGTCCCACCGGGGTGGAAAAGGTCGAATGAGCGGGAGGTGAATTCACGTCCTGACCCATTGGGACATTTCGAATTTCAGAGATTTCCTCGGTCACCTTCCCGGCAGGAAGGATTCCCCCGTGACCGGGCTTTGCCCCCTGGGACAATTTAATCTCAATCATTTTTACATTTTGGTGGGCCGCTTTTTGCTGAAATAATTCTTCATCAAATTCTCCCGATAAAGTGCGGGCACCAAAATAGCCAGTCCCCAGTTGCCATATGACATCACCGCCGTGCTCAAGATGATATTTTGTCAGGCCTCCTTCGCCCGTGTTATGGGCAAAGCCACTCATTTGAGCCCCTTTGTTCAGGGCCAATACGGCATTTTTACTTAATGACCCGTAGCTCATGGCCGAAATATTCAGCAGGCTGGCATCGTACGGCTGCAGGCACTCGGGCCCACCGATACGTACGCGTAATTTTTTTGGATCCGGATGTGACGGAGTCATCGAATGATTCACCCATTCATACCCGACTTCATAGACATTTCGCTGGGTACCGAAGGGCAGGGTGTCCAATTGCTTCTTGGCACGCTGATAGACCAGGGAACGGGACTGACGGGAGAAGGGAACCCCGCTAAAATTAGTTTCAATAAAATACTGGCTGATTTCCGGGCGGATGCTTTCCAGGATATAGCGAAAGTTACCGATCAGGGGGAAATTTCGTTTTACCGTTTGCCTGGTCTGGAGAATATCGCGCAGACCCAGGAAGAATAAGGGAGCAATAAGGACGAAGCTCCAGAGTATCGGAGGCCAGAAAATGGACGTGATCGAAATGGCCAGAATGATTCCTATGGAAATGATTAAAAATTGCTTTCTCATAAAAAAATAGGTTAAATCAGGATAAATATAAGGGTTTTCGCCGTGCGATAATGTGCTTCCGCTGTCAAATCCTTACAACGATGGAAATAGAAACATGTTCGAGGAAATTGATTCATTAAATAAAAAAATTCAATTATCTTGAATAGTGGTCTTTAAACTTCATTTTCCGGGTCCTCCATTGGATCATTTCATTAGTAGTTTTTACTATTACGAAGGGTTTACACCCGAGCATTCCATTGATTGTTTCCTGCCCAATGGGGAGACGGAGATGATTATAGACCTGACGGACAGACCCAAGTATATTTATGACCGTGAAACGCTGAAGGAAATTCAGGCCTGCCACAATGTATGGGTGAGCGGGGTCCGGACTGAACCAATCTGTATACCTTCAGGACGTGACAGCCGAATGATGATCGTGAATTTCAAAAAGGGGGGAGGTCACCCATTTTATCCCCTGCCGCTTGGAGAAATTACCAATTATGTCATCGATGCTGACTTGTTATTTGGTGATCGGATTCGCGAACTCAGGGGACGTATGCTGGAAACGGGCTCGATTCACGAGAGGTTCAAAATTCTTGAAGTATTTCTGATAAAGGTAGCCGGGGATCGACTACACCCGGATGTCAAAGGAGAATGCGTGGCGTATATGATCAACTATATGCAGGATTCTCCCAATGCAGGTTCACTGGAAGAATTGGCGCATGCGGTGGGCTATTCTCAAAAACATCTTATCCGGCTTTTCAGGGACCGTGTGGGCGTGACCCCGAAGATGTACATGCGGCTTTTGCGCTTTCAGCAGGTGATTAAGGAAATTGAGCAGATGGAAGGGCATGACTGGCTTGATGTCGCTCATTCTTGCGGGTATTTTGACCAGGCCCATTTTATTCGCGACTTCAAAAATTTCTCCGGATTTACCCCCTCAACCTACGCATTGAGGAAAAATGATCAATTAAATTACATCCCGATCAGGTAAAAAAAATACAATGGGAAGGGGATTCCTTCGGTTAAATTCGATTTCAACATCAATCAATTAACCAATGGAAGATATTTCAATTAATCACTATGCTGTTTTGGTCTGTGCCGTGCTTAACCTTGCGGTTGGCGCACTTTGGTATTCACCCGCACTTTTCTTTTCGCCATGGAAGTCGGCGAACGGCTTCAGCGACGAAGACTTGAAGAAGGCGTCACCGGCCAAAACATTTTCAATTACATTGATTCTTTCACTTCTGATTGCCTATAACCTGGCCTTTTTTCTGGGTGATGCCGGCACAGACTGGAAGTGGGGGCTCACTGCCGGCTTTCTGACCGGATTCGGCTGGGCGGCTCCGATTTTCGCCATCGTGGCACTTTTCGAGATGCGTTCCTGGAAGTATATCCTCATTAATTCAGGATATATGATCATCTATTTTAGTCTGATTGGACTAATTCTGGGTGCCTGGAGGTGAAAACATCCAGGGATTTTGAAGCAGAATTCATTCATCATATCCAGGAAGAAACGGGAAAGAAACTGGATGAATGGATGACAACTATTGGCAACCTCCCGGCAACCGGCCGGGAGGATATCATTCGCTATCTGCAAACTACAGAAGGCTTGTCATTTCGACAGGCTACATTATTAGCCTCCATTTACCTGAATGCCTGTAAGCCTAAATATCAGACCTGACTCATCTGCTAAATACTCCGATAAAGTGAGCCAACAAGGCCTTTTATTTCAACTTCATGACTATCCTAAAGGCTATAAATTCTTGAATTTACCTGATAAATTATTATTCAGACAGGGCAATAATTTCCTGCCGCTTACTTTTTACTAGTTGAGGTCATTCATATGCAAAGAGACCTCTGTCAAGTTGGGTCTATAGTTAACATCATGAAGAGAAGTCAATTTCTGGCTGCCCTGGCAGCAGGCGTAATCCCACTTTCCATCCTCCCTGCCGGCATTATCAAAGCCTTCTCGGATAGCGGGCTGGTGGGAACAAGACAAAATTTCAGAAGAATTTATTCGGATGAGAAATTAAGAAATGAGTTTTTCCTGTTTCTCAAGAATGTATTCAACCTCTATCCGGAAGATGATTTTCACGCCCTGATTCACCATGCTTCCCAGGTTAAAGAAGGGGACAGGGATATTTACCTTGAGGCACAATCAAGACTCAAGGAGATCACCCCGTTTTTATCAACGTTTAAATACCAGTTACCGGCCTTATTTCGTCAAAAGGAGGTTATGGCCGAACAGTCCATGCAATTGCTGGGGAAGAATACATCCTATAATGGCTATCTTGAAATTGGTTCGTCGGGCCGATACCTGGATTACCTGGAGGAAAAGGTAAAAATTACGGGCGAACGTTATTACGCCGATGGCAAAAAGCCCGGGTATTCCATTACTGAAATGGTGGACAGGGGGCAAATTCCAATTGGCGCGAGCTATATTCCGTTTACTGACTACCGGACGCAGTACGGTTGTGAGATACCCAGGTCCAGTCTCGATTTGATCACGGTCTACATTGGCTTTCATCATTGCCCCATAGAATTGAGGGAGTCGTTTATTTCTTCCATTCGGGATACGATGCGGGTAGGAGGCAAGCTGGTACTTCGCGACCATGACTGTGACACGGAGGAACAAAAAACACTGGTAGCCCTGGCGAATGACGTCTTTAATATGGGCACCAAAGAGGCCTGGGAATATAACC
>CAYGOW010000034.1:11437-16315 GCA_964351425.1 uncultured Roseivirgaceae bacterium | reverse complement strand
GGGCCCGACCAGATTTCTGGACACAACTCATCGGGAAGGTTCGTGCCATATATCAAGGTCCTATTACCTATGCGGCTAATTGGGATAATTACGAACAGGTAAGTTTTTGGGAAGACCTGGATTACATAGGTATTGACGCCTATTTTCCATTGTCAGAGCAACCAAGACCTACAATCCGGGAACTTACAGGAAGCTGGGGTAAGATCAAAAAGCAATTGGCTGCTTTCAGTAAGGAACATGATCGGCCAATTTTATTTATCGAGTATGGCTATAGAAGTACCGAATATGCAGCTGATGGACATTGGAAACATGAATTAGACAAGCTTGCAGTAGATCAGCTGGTTCAGGCAAATGGTTATGAAGCCTTATTGAGTAACTTCTGGAATGAACCCTGGATAGCCGGAGGTTTCCTGTGGAAGTGGCACATGTCCACACCGACCCGGGCAGGGTTCATGGACAAGGCCTATTCTCCACAGGAAAAACCAGCAATGGATATAATCCAAAAGCACTATACCGCCAGGTAATTACTCTGTTCGAAGCGAATCAGCCGGATTTACCTTAAGTGATCGCAGGGTTTGAGAACCAATCGTAAGTAACGCTACAGTCATTAACAATAAGGTTCCGGATATATAAAACCACGGACTCATGGTTATTTTAGTAGCCATCATACTCAACCATAGATCATTGGCAAAGTAAGCCAGCGGGATAGCGATACCTGTTGCGATTAACACAAGCTTCAGAAACCCCCAGGACAGGATAAATACCAGTGTTGAATTCTCCGCGCCCAAAACTTTGCGGATACTTACCTCCTTCATTCGTAATTCGGTCGTATATATGGCGATGCCAAGCAAACCAAGGCAGGATATAAATGTCGCCAGAATAGCAAAAAGAAACAGTATACTCACAAGGTCCCCGAAGATCATATCATAAAATTCATTAATCGCCTCTTTCATCGTCTGAATGTAGGTGATCTGATCAGGGTGATGCTCTTTCCAAATTTGAGCTATTTGCACCTTTGCTTCGGCAATTTTCTCCGGGTGTACACGGATCTGCAGATAGTTATAGAAATCTGGCCTGGATCGTAACACCAATGGATTTATTTTGACCATCAACCCCTCGTGATGATAATCAGGTATAACACCAACGACTGTCAGCCTGTTTGAGTCCGAAGTATATAATGTCTCCCCTATCGCATCCTGAGCAGTTTCGAATCTAAATACGGGAAGGCTCTTTTCGTTAATTACTACTTCATTCTCTTCATCGCCCGCTTCGCGAGGTGATAACATCCTTCCGGCAATCAGCGGAATGTTCAGATTTTTAAGGTATTTATCATCCACCGCAAAGAACGAAACACCATCTTCAGCTTCCTCCTGTGTACGACCAAGCCCTTCCCCGCGTATTGTTCCGGTCGATGGAATATGGGAGGACCTGGATACATTCTCCACCCAGGATTTCTCCTGTAAGCTCTTGTTCATCACACTGTAGGTATCTTCGTCGTATGGTATGAGAATAACATTCTCCGCTTCATATCCATTGTCTGCCATAGTCATCATTTTTACCTGGTTGTAAAAAATCATGATGCTGATTATGAAAAATAAAGACAAGGTAAACTGTGACACGATTAGCACCTTACGCATTCCGACATGTGAGAATACCTTCAGATTTTTAATCCCTTTGATGACCTGCAAGGGTTGAAAATTTGCCATAACTATACTCGGAAAAAAGCCGGCAATCACGCCTGTGAGAAGGGTAAATGCCAGGATAAAAACCCAAACAACAGGCTCATGGCTCAACTCCCACCGAAGCATCCTGGCAAAATTGAGCTGTTCGAATGCTGGTTCAAAATAGATCAATAAGATGATGGCCAACCCCAGCGAAAACAAAGCAAGAAGGACCGATTCAATGATAAACTGATAGATTACCTGCCATTTTCCGGCCCCGTTTACCTTGCGGATACCGACTTCACGTGAACGACTCATCGATCGGGCCACGCTTAGATTTATGTAATTGAAACAAGAACTTAGCATGATGATCAGTCCTAACCATCCAAGGATATAGATGATAAAACAGGGCATAACAGGTCCAATTTCATTACCCATCAGCTTTCCCGGCTTGATATCAGTGAGCCCCTGTAGCCCATACAGAATGCCAGCCTCCTGATCCATATTCTCCTTCGCAGCCTTATCGATAAACTGAGATATATCTGAAGGATCAGTTCCTGGCCTGAGTGCGAAATAGACCCAGCCTGAGGTATAGACATTGAAGTTGGATAAGAAATCTGCCAGCACGCCGCTCTGAACGAGCGACTGTGTGCTTGACATAGAAGCCACCGCCTCAAATTCTATGTGGGATGAAACGGAAGACATGTCCAGTACACCCGTGACGGTATATTGTCCAAGTTCATCCATATCGATGACCTTGCCCATGGCATCTTCTTCTCCATAGAGTTTAATGGCGGCTTTTTTAGTAAGTACGACGGAATATGGCCGGGATAATGCTGATTCCGCATCACCATACAACATTGGGTACTCGAATAATTCAATAAACCCGGAATCCGCGAAAAATCCTGCTAGCGGAATGTGCTCTTCGTCCGGCAAGCCCATCCAGTGTCGGCCAAACTCACGTTGAATGCGTACCACCTGTTCAACCCCACTATGTGATTCCAGGACTCCTGACAATGGCAACGAAACCGTGGCATAGTTCCTGAAGATACTGGTTGAATTAACCTTTAGTCCTGTCACCCTGTATATCCGGTCTTTTCGGCTATTGTAGCGGTCCGATTCCATTTGATGGGAAACAGACATGATTATTACCATGCAGATTGACAATCCTATGGCAAGACCCGTAATATTTATGAAGGTGAAGACCTTGTACCGCCTCATATTCCGAAGCGCCGCTACTACATAGTTCCTGATCATGAGTCGGTCGTTGTATTTTTAGCAATGAAATAATGAATCAATAGCCCCAGGGAAATACTTAAGGCGAATAATCCATAGGGAAGTGGCGAATCGCTTTCGTAGGGGATGTATTCAAGAATAACAAGCGCGAGTCCGCCAAAAAATACAACCAGGGCCCACTTGAGTGTATTAAGCGGAGCAGACTTTTTGTCTTTTTCTGCGAGAATGGCAATACTGTCTTTATCGACATATCCCTTCTCGACCATTTTCTTGCGAATAATGTAATCGGTGATGGTTCTGGTAAAGTAAATTAACGATAACCCGAAAGTTCCGATAATGGCAATTGGCATTAGAATATTATCCATAATATATGTTGTTGTGTTGTTTCCCCGTTTGACAGGAAATTTTATGTCAGGGTTTCAATTAGTTGAAAAAAAAATTTGCAACCTTGTGAGTAAAGTTCCTGTCAAATAATGCAGATGACGGATGATGATTCCCTGATTGACAAAATCCTGGCGGGCGACCGGCAGGCTTTTCGATGGCTGATCAAGCGCTATGAAACGCTTATAGGCCATGTGGTTGGTCGTATTATTAAGGAGGAGGAAGAACGGGAGGAGGTTTGTCAGGATGTTTTTTTAAAAATTCATGATAAACTCTCAACGTTTCGGAGGGAATCCAAACTCTCGACCTGGATGGTTACAATTGCTTACAGGATGAGTCTTAACTTCCTGGAGAAGACTAAAAAGGAAACAATTTCTCTGTCAGCAATTGGTGACCTTCCGATGGAGAATGACGTGCTCGGTCATTTAGAACACGAAGATTTGAAAAAAACACTGGATCGGGCCATATTGAAACTCCCGCTTCCCTATCGGGTGGTGATCACGCTTTTCCACCTGGAAGAACATAGTTATGAGGAAGTTTGTACCATTACGGGTATGGCGCTGGGCACAGTTAAGTCAAACTTGTTCCGTGGACGGAAAATGCTTAAGGAACTATTGGAAAAACATACTGAACTATCATCCTATGAATGACGATCTGATTCAAAAATTACTTGATGAAAATGGCAGAATCCCTGATTCAGCGAGTGAGGATGTGAAGGCGTACCAGCGATTATTCGATTTGTTGGATAAAACGGATGCCTATAAGCCGTCCCCTGGATTTGCTCACCGCGTGACCGCTTCCCTGGATAAACAAAGGTCTTCCTCTATTAAAAACCTTATTGTACCTGTTCTGTTCGGTTTTTTTGCCCTTTCCATTGTACTGGTAGGCCTTATTCTCTATATGCAGATTTCTATCCCTTTTAGCGGATTTACACCTACCCTGTTATGGATGACGCTACTTACACTGATTATTACCGGTGTTTATCAATTGATAGAACAAAAAACCATGCCCGGTCGGGAATTAGGAGAATAACAAGGTTTATTTTTTTAGTTTTGCCGGCATGCAAAATGCTAACCTGACAAACATCCTAAAAGAAAATAAGGGGTTGATGCACCCTGTAATGCGATTTGACCCAAAAAAGGATCCAGTTGCCGTAATAGATCTTTCCGCCTCCAATAAAGATTTGTATGCCGTTGATGTCGACGATGAGAAAGCGTTTACAGATTTTATTTTTTCTACAATCAGCAAGGAAAAGGCACTGTATGGCGCCGGAGGTTATGGCGAAAACCGGATAGTTTACCAGCGAAGTGAAGTATTTGAGGGAGACCGAAGTGTTCATCTTGGCATCGATCTTTGGGCTAAGGCAGGTGAAGCTATTTTTGCTCCGCTCGGGGGTGAAATTCATTCCTTTCAAAATAATAACGCACACGGAGATTATGGCCCGACACTTATCCTGCAACATCAGATTGACGGAAAGACTTTCTACACCCTGTATGGTCATTTGAGTAAAACATCACTGGAGAATAAAAAAGAAGGCCATCAGATACTCCCTGGCGAACGCATTGGATGGTTGGGTGATTATTCAGAGAATGTGCATTGG
>CAYGOW010000034.1:0-11427 GCA_964351425.1 uncultured Roseivirgaceae bacterium | reverse complement strand
GCATCTTCATTTCCAGATTATCGAAGACCTCATGGGCAAATGGGGGGATTTTCCGGGAGTGGCGAGGCCCTCAGAAGCCAAACGTTTTCTGGACATATGCCCTGACCCGAATTTAATTCTGCAAATTTCCGCTTTAAATAACCATTAAGTCAGCACGGGAAAAAGAATCCATCTTCTCCAGCGCCTCGGCAGTAAGAATTGATTGAATCATAATTCCCAGGAGTCCGGGCTTTCGCTTTTCAATTTCGTCTTTCACTTCCTCCATAGACGAACAAAGCTTAATGCTGTAACCCTGAATACCCATTTGACTCAAGGATTTGTCCCAAAATGCCTCTTTCTTTGAATTAAGCAACAGGATATCAAGACTCATCTCTTTTTTGAGCGCGACTTCACAGAGACGCTGAAAGTTGTGCATCTGACTTTTTTCGGGGTCCCCGTCGGCCACAAACACCAATTGCTTTCTAAGGTTTCTTCTGGATTTTGGCGGTACCATCCAAATAGGACACGCCGGTGGTGCTACAGACGCATCGGGTGCAATATAGGTTGTTAAGTCCAGTTGATTGGACCAATCTCCGAATCCAATGACGATAATATCCTTGTCAGACATGGTCAACATCCTGTCCTTCGTCTGATTGGGATTTTCCATCGTTATGTGCGCCTCAGGAGTCCATTTGTGCTTCCCTGATTTTTCAATGATCTGACGCATAGTTTTCTCATGATCAATCAATTCCATCAGCGAATGATCCAGGGCTTCCACCTTTTCATCGACACTGCCCTGCATTTCATCTGGCATATCAATGACATTGAGTATGTCCAGATGGGCAGAATGTTCCTTGGCCAGTCCTAACGCTCTTTTTAAGGCCCGCTCGGAAGACTCTTTGAACTTGGTCACCAGTATGATTCGCTTTATATTCATAAATAAAAAAAGGGATATCTGTCGATATCCCCTTGTAGCTTTTTGATGACTTTTTAGTCGTCGTCCTCGCTTGAGAAGGCAGTAAACATCCAATGTGTTTTTTCCAGTTTCATGACAAAATCCTTCACCATGTCTTCTGTTGCAATGTCACCTACCTCAATGGCTGCATCTGCTGCATCGACCATGTAAGATAGAAGAATTTCAAAATCATTCAAAATCTCCTCTACCATTTCCATACCGGTCATATGCTTGTCGGTATCTGTCTCCTTAATCTCAGAATTTTCGAGGTATTCAGTCAGTGTACTCATCGGACGATATCCGAATACACGAATGCGCTCAGCGATCTCATCGATGTTTAATTTCGCTTGTTCGTATTGCGCTTCAAACTGCTCATGGATGTCAAAAAAGTCCGCTCCTTTAACATTCCAATGATAGTTTCTTAACTTCTGATAATGTACGTGATAATTGGCCAACAAGCTGTTCAACGCGTCTACAATAGACTTTGTTTCCTCTTTTGAGTAACCCAGGCTTTTATAGGCCCATTTCCGCTTTTTATCTTTTGTTTCTATGTCGTTCATTAATGTGTCGGTACTCATATTTTTATTTTTTTCCTTATTCTCTATATATATTTATAACAAGAAAAGTGGTCTAATAGTTATACATTCGTCTACATTTTCGTATTTATCCTGCATAAATGAATAAACTAAGATCGTTCTTTAAAAAACCTGTCCAAAAAGTGCAGGATACCAGCAATGCGCCCAAGTCGGCCTCTGATATATTCCAGGAGCAGGTACAGCAGGGAATGTCGGAACATCGCCGTTCACCTGCCGGTTTATTCATTTCGGCCATGGCGGCAGGGCTTGAAGTTGGATTCACCCTATTTCTTTCAGGGATTATCTACACAATGTATGATGGAGAGGTAAGTGAGAATACAATGCACCTTCTTTTAGCTGTATCCTATCCGATCGGATTCATCTTTGTCATCATTGGCCGAAGCGAATTGTTTACCGAGCACACCACGCTTGCGGTCATACCCGTACTAAATGGTTCAACAAATTTTCAGAGCCTGCTCAAACTTTGGGGGATCATTTTCCTCGGCAACATCATCGGCGGTTACATGATGGCATTTATACTCACACATTTGGGGCCTTCTATGAACATCATATCCGATTCGGCCTTTGGTGCCCTCGCATTAAAGATGACGGACCACTCCAATCTGGTCATCTTGGGAAGCAGTATCCTTGCAGGCTGGCTCATGGGACAACTTTCATGGCTGGTAACTTCTTCTCAGGAAACCATGAGCCGCATCACCATGGTACTTTTAGTCACATCACTGATTGGCTTAGGCGGACTTCATCACTCAATCGTAGGATCTATCGAGGTATTTTCAGGGGTCTTGACCGGAGAAATTCCACTTTCAGAATATTTCAGGTTTCAGTGGATAACTACGCTCGGGAATATTATTGGCGGTGTGGTTTTCGTTTCACTCATCAAATTCAGCACGATCTGGCTAAGTGATAACGGGGAGGAAGATTAAACAATTTTTTTCTCAATATAGGCGGAATTAAGAATCCGCAGTGCGCCCATGTAGCGTAATTTAAACGTAATCAGGTCTCCTACCTTGTAATTCCTGTTTGTTTCACCTAATTCGACAACCAGCATATCACTACTCGCCCCTGTGACTTCAAGATTTGTGTCATCCGGAATCAGGTATTCCGGGGCTATATCGAGTAATCCTATATCGATAATCGCGCGATACGATTTTTTTCCGTAGTCTTCTTCGTTTATCTGGGCAATTTCACCTGATGGATTTTCAGCAAGTTCACCAATAGGGACTTTCGGCTTCTCGTACAATTCGATTATTTCCGCATGAAGTTTGAATACATCATCACGCATTCCCTCGACCGTTTTCATCGTGAATAAATCCAAACCAAAGTAAAGAATTTCGCCCACGCGGAAATGATTGACACCGGTTGGCCTGAGATTTTTCAATAAAAGGGGTATAGTGACCGACGTTCCACCCGATACCCAGGGAATTCTGCGGTTGAAACGCGCTTCCAATAGCTGTTTGTAAAGGCTTAACTGAATTAATTTATCCTGACTTGGCATAACGCCATGAAGACAATTGAGGTTTGTGCCCAACCCTACGATCTGTATATTGGGAAGTTCAAATACTTTCCCGTAGAACTCCAGCACATTTTCCCCGACAACTCCCTCGCGCAAATCCCCCATTTCAATCATGATGATCACTTTATGGGTCTTCTTTTGTTTGACCGCTTCATCAGAAAGCATTTTAATGGTGGCGTACTCAGAATTAAAGCTGACATCGGCATATTTAATCACCTTGGAAATGCTTCGCTTAGCTGGAGGCTTGATGTAAACTGTCTGAACATCCGCATCAATTGATTTCACCACTTTCAGATTGCTGATCCTTGAATCATGGATTTCACGAATGCCCAACTTGATGACCTCCTGAATGTATCCTTTATGACCACACAAAAGTTTGGTAACAACCCCCCACTCGATGTCTCGTTCTTCGAACAGTTTCTCGAGAAAGTGGTAATTATGTTTTAATCTATCCTTGTATAACTCTACAAATGCCATATCCTGTTTATTCTACAATGTGTCTCGGAATGTTATGCGGAATCCGTACCAATAATTCATAATTCATTTGGTTGCTTAACTCGCCGAATGAGGCCACGGATATTTCCTTCTCTCCATCTGTTCCGATTAATATCACTTCCTCTCCTACCTGAATGTCCGGCGTTTCAGTTATATCAACCATCATAACATTCATATTTACCATTCCAATTACTCCATACCTTTTGTCGTCAATGAGAACGCGCCCCTGATTGCTCAGGGATCGGGAGTATCCGTGCGAATAACCAACCGGAACCGTCGCAACGTGCATGTCTTGTTCGGCTAAAAAACTTGTCCCATACCCAACAAATTCGCCTCTGCTCACTTTCTTAACACTCATTATCCTGCTTTTCCATCTGATAATCCGCCTGAGTGGGTCATCCAGGTTTTCACCTTCACGGGTCAGGTACTGGATAAGTGTCTCCCGTGATGGCCAGAATCCATATTGAAGAATTCCGATGCGTACCATATCCATTCTGGTATCAGGATAGGCAAGGGCAGCGGCCGAACATGCCGTGTGCCTGAGTCCAATGTCAATTCCCTGCCGCTCCATCCATTCACAGAGTTGTTCAAAAATCTCTTTCTGTTTCCTCACCCGCACGTGGTTCGCGACGCTTTCTGCCCCGGCAAAATGGGTACAGGCACCTTCTATAGAAAAAAAATCCTTGTTTTCGTCCAGAAAATCCATCAATTCAAGTAAACCCGCAGCATTAAATCCGGTCCGGTTAAATCCTGTTTCGAGTTCGATATGGATATGCGCCTTCTTTGCCAGTGTTTTTGCCAGGGCCGCTGCTTCATGTACGCGATGCATGTCAAAAACAAAGAAACTAATGCCATTGGCAATGGCCCATTCCAGGTCTTCGCCCGTAACATGACCCATAATCATAATGTCCGATTCTCCATTAGACGCATGAAACGCTTCGCGGGCCTCATCCGCACTAAAAACGGAAAAATGATTGATGCCATACTCCTCAGCCATTCTGACAAATTCGTCAATGCCATGTCCGTAGGCATTTCCCTTCACTACCGAAGATAATTTCACGGCACCCAATTCTCCACGTAAAAAATCAATATTGTTGCGGAAAGCTGATTTACTTAATTCAATATAGGATGTCCTTTGCATGACCAATTAATCAATGAATTTGGTAAAAATACGTACCCCGCTTTCTATCAGCGCATCCGGGAAATCATATGTCGGGTTGTGCAGGGACGCGGTATCTTCTCCGGCACCCAGGCCAAATAAACCTCCCCCGTATTGACGGATCAGCAAGCCAACATCCTCGCTCCAGCGAAACGGGGTGTCAAGGTGAATGATCTCCATATTTGCTTCCTTCGCAAATTTTCTGAGGTCTTCACTAAATCCATCCGAATTACATGTTGCGGCAAAGGGTTCGACTTCGTCTGTTTTCAGTGCCAAATTGTACTTTTCGGCGGTACGGCGCGAGGCTTTACTGATTTCTTCTTTCAGATTAGATAATAATTCATCCGTTTCAGCCCGCAATGTCAACATCAAGGTCCCTTTCCCGGGGCTAATACCAAAGGCAGGCTCCCCTACCTTTAGGTGAACAACAGTGACAAGGCGAAATCGTTCTGTATTTTTGACCTTTCTGAAAGGAGCCAGAAAGTCGAGTAATTCATTCATGGCATCAAGCGGGCTAACACCATTTTCCGGCTCGGCGGCATGAGCGGTTTTGCCTTCAAAATCCATCACCATACCCGTTGAGGCACAGGCAAACGTTCCGTCCTTGGCGACCAGTTGATGTAAAGGATACCCTGGCAGGTTGTGTAATGCCACAACTTTATCAATCATAAACCTTGAAAATTCAGGGTCCTCCAAAACACGCCTTGCTCCCATTCCATTTTCTTCTGAAGGTTGAAATAAGAGAATAACTTTCCCATGCGCAGGTCTCTTTCTACTCAGAACCTTCGCCAGACCCACACCTATCGTGGTGTGGCCGTCATGTCCGCACAAGTGGGCCTTACCGGGATTTCTGGAAGCATACGAATGATTACTCTTTTCTTCAATCGGCAATGCATCCATATCGACACGAATGCACAGCGAAGTGCCGGGCTTGCCGGAATCATAAATGGCCAGGACACCATATCCGCCTACCTTTTCAACCAGAACATCCGGCCGAAATTCCTTTAGTTTGGAAATAACCCTTTCGGCTGTGGCACTTTCTTCACCAGATAATTCGGGAAACTGATGCAATGTTTGGCGGAAAATTTTTAGTTCTTCCAGGTCTTCAGGTGAAAGCATAGGTTACTTGCTAAGCCTCATTTCAAGGTACTTGTTGGTGAATCCCAGTTTTTCATATAGTTTTTTCGCCGGATTGTCGGGCTCAACGTGCAGCGCTATACCCCCTTCCGCCCGATCGATGGCTTGCTTCATCAGTGCTTTTCCCAGACCCTGACCTCTGTAATCAGCATGGATGGCTATGTACACCAGGATATTTTCCGGAATATATCCTGACATACCGGTTTTATTTACAACGACCGCTCCTACGATCTCCGACTTGTCCCGGGCAACCACCACATAGCCTCCGGGCCTGACCCCCCGATCAAGCGAATAGTCAATGGCTTTTAAAATATCTTCCTTTTTATCACCATACTGCTCCAGGTGCTTGTACAGGAATTTGGCAATGGCATCGCGATGGATCAGACCGACTGTGTCGGCGGGCGAGAGCGTGGTGTATTTGATCATAGTGACAGTATCTGTATTCATATGTATTTAAGCTGTATTTGTTTGAAGCCGAACCTGGGTCCGTATATAGTTAACGGAAATAAAGACAATGGAGGCAAGAGAAATCCCAAAAATATTGGCATCCAGCCCATAGGGCAATTCCAGGTTCAGTAAAATTAATGTAAGTGTTAGGCCACCACCTCCAATCATTGCCAAAAAGGCAGCAAGTGAACTCGGTCGTTTTAACAATATAGCCCCAAGGACGGGTACAAAAAGACCCGATACCATAAACGCGTAGCTGTAAAGCATCAAACTAAGAACATTTTGCATGAACCCAGCCAGAATGAGTGCCAGAATACCCACGACCAGGGTTAACCACTGACTTGTTCGAAGAATGGATTGGTCAGATTTTCCTGTATGAAAATATTTTCCAAGGACATCGGTCTGAAGATTGCCACTGGCTGCCATCAGGCAACTGTCCGCCGTACTCATAATGGCAGAAAAATAAGCCGACATCATAAGGCCCATCAGTCCTACCGGGAGAATGGACCGAAGCAACAAGGGTAATCCTATCTCCGCATCCATGCCGGCGGGACCGGCAAAACCCAGCGATGCAAACATCCCCTGATCGGCTGCCACACGGGCAAATAAACCAAGCAGAACACCCATAAAAGCCATTACCGGCCATTCAAACAGTCCGGCGATAAACCAGGCTTTCTTCGCTACTTTTTCATCCTTGCAGGCATAGATTCGTTGGTACAGTGTCATCCCTACAAACCAGATTGGGATTATGGTAATGGCCCAGTTAAGTAACGTAGACCAGGACACATTGGTGAGCGACAGCATTTCAGGCGCCACCGTTGCCGCGATGGCCTCATACCCTCCAACTGCCTGATAGCTCATCGGTATGCCTATAAAAATAAGACCACCCATTAAAATAATCCACTGTATGGTGTCTGTATATATAACCGCCTTGATGCCCCCAAGAACTGTATAGACAATGGCTATAACACCCATGATGACAAGGGCTGTTTGTTGGTTCAGGTCAATGAATGTGGCTGAGGCCAATTTGGCTCCCGCCAGAATCTGCGAACTTGTAAAGCCAATATAGCCGATCGCCGAAATGATTCCGGCCACAAGGGCTACCTTTCCATTGTAAAAATGCTCAAAGAGTTGCGGGAAGGTGAGTAGTTTTTTTCGCTTGGCAATTTCACTGACGGCGGGAATAAGAACGACTGCGGCGAGCCATGCGCCCAGCAAACCAGTGAATAACATCCACGAACCTGACAGTCCCATCGTAAACCCCAGTCCGCCAAGACCGATTGAAAAACCCCCTCCGACATCTGTAGCCACGACCGACAAACCCACGTGCGCAGGTCCCATTCCACGGCCGCCGACATAATAATCTTCTGAGCTTTTATTTTTTCTCAGAAAAAAGAATCCGACCCCCAGCATCACCACCATGTAGATGGCAAAAATTGCAACATCTATCCAGTGCATGTATCGTTATTTTGGCGTTTGAATAATTTCAAAGTGCAAAACTAAGGACCACGGGAGCCAATGTCCATTTTCCAGCTGGTTTTTCCGAAAATGAAGGAGGTTAAAAGGGAGAATGGAGGTATTTATAGACTATTTCGTAATAATACCCCGTGATTTTAATATCGAAACGACCTTTTCAACCGGAAGGGCTTTGATTTCATGTCCGTCCCTGCCAGTCATATCCTTTGCGGCAAAGAGGGAGTTCAGGATAGCTTCTTCGGTCGCTTCGATGGTCGCCATGAATAAAGGCGACATCTCTGAATTGGTTAGGTATTTGGGGAAATACAGTCTTCCCGATCCTGCCACAATGCGATTTTCCACCGCGGTACTGAAAGCAATAACATAATCGCCACTTCCATTGGACGCAATACCGCCGGTTCGTGCTAATCCCAGCATTGCTCTTTTGGCCATTCGTTCAAGGTTCCTTTCCGACACAGGCGCATCGGTTGCAACGATAATCATGCAGGAACCGTCTCCTCCCTCTATTCCAGCCCCTTGCAATATTCTCCCAACAGGCGCACCGGCAATCATAAAATCCCCGCCGAAATTGGACTGAACAAGTACCCCAACCGTATAGCCACCCGTGTTTACTGGCAAAACGCGTGAGGAAGTTCCAATTCCACCCTTGTACCCAAAACAAACCGTACCAGTACCTGCCCCCACATTTCCTTCTTCTACTTTTCCGCTGGCGGCCTTGTCGATTGCACGGAGTACATCAATCTCCCGGACGTGTTGTCCGCGAATATCGTTTAGATACCCATCATTGGTCTCGCCGACGACAGCATTGACGGACCTGGCATCAGGATTATTCTCCAATGTATATTGAATGGTGGCATTCATGCCGGTAGGTACGCTCAAAGTATTGGTGAGAATGATTGGCGTTTCAATATTGCCCAATTCATCTATCTGGGTAGTGCCTGCCAGCTTGCCGTACCCATTGCCAACATAAACAGCTGCAGGAACCTTGTGCGTATACATGTTCCCGCCATGCGGGAGAATGGCTGTTACCCCGGTACGGATACTGTCTGAGATAATTAACGTGGTATGGCCCACCATCACGCCCTCTACATCGGTAATGGCATTCCATTGACCCGGTGGATACACGCCAAGTATAAGGCCGGCATCCCTGACACGCTGCTGACTGAATAATAAAGAAGAGGAACCAAGAAGTAGTAAAAATACAATGAGTGTTCTGGCCATGACAGACTTGTTGGATTTAGTCAATAATACAAACCCAATCCGACAGGCGCAAACGGATTACTGAACCAGAAAGTATAAATTTTTATAAAAGATGATCTATTGCAGGGACGCTTCGTCAGTAACCGTGGAATTATAGATATCAACAACCAATGGAATTTCAAGTATCCCAAATTCCCGGTCACGGATCCTGCTGTGCAAGCCCTGGTTGTCCGATAAAAATTCTGAGGTTAGTTTGATAAAATTACGGTCCGCATTTACATTGAAAACACTTTGGTTGAACGTACCTCCGAGGCTCGCTGCTTCTTCCTCCTGTCGTTTCAGGTAGAAATCGACATCCCGGTCAAGGCTCATGAATTGTCCGTTACAATACATCAGGTAATCCCTTCCGGTGTCTGCATAGAGGCTGATGGGACCATCAATTAGTTCCTGTAACCAAATAGGACCAGTAGACTTCCCGTAGGCTTGTCTTATCTTTTCCTTCTTAAAGGTTATGCGCAGCGATTTATCCACTGTCACTACCACTTTGGTTACAGCACTTGATTTAAATGACCGCGCTTCGGCTGATTCATTCGCCTTAAAATAGATGGTCTCATCACCGGGTAAAAAATCCGATCTGACAAGCCCTTCGAATTCCTCATTGGTTGAGGTGACCAGTGTTCCTGGTCGGAAATCCTGTGCTTGTGCGGAAAAAATTAACGCCACCATAGACACAAGCAGCAAATATCGATTCATCGTACGTAATGTTATTCAAAAAATAGAATTACATATTTACCATTTATAAAATAGTAATACCCTATCAATAAATCATGTAAAAGCAGAAACGTAAGGTTATCAAAAAAATAGGACGCCTTACAACGAAGAAGAACTAAATTGGAACGGTTTGGACTTCTTACCCAGCAAGAATTTAAACTTGAAAAAATTATTAATGCCTGAATCGATATTCCATAATTTGGAATGCTCTTCAAAATCAACCAATTCGTGAAGCGACCTTTCGGTTGAACCAAACCCAAACCCGCCAGCCGTTTTTCTGAAATCCTCCATTATAATCCATTTAGGAAACTTTTTGAGGTATGGCTGGTATTTTTTCCGGTTGCAGTCGTGTATGACCAGGATACCGTCAGGGGTCAACATTTTCATACCTTCCTCAATGCAGGATTCCCTGGCCATACCATCCACCAGGATCAGGTCAAACGGACCAAATTGTTCCGGGAAGTGAATATATGATTTGAAGTCTTTGTAATAGCCGTCATCCGGATAGGTCGTTATGTCAGGTTTTTTATTAAATACGCGGACTTTATCACTATTATCTTCAATTTCCGAAGCGATTTGTTCATACCACTCCACATTATGTTCCACTGAAATCCACTCGGCGCCTTCCGGTAATAATGCGGGATAGTATAATGTTGAAAAACCACAGCCATATTCCAGGACCTTTTTTGGCCGAAGGTTTTGAAGTAACTCAGTAAACAGGTCTATTTCTTTGTACTTCATATAAGGATCCGGGCCAAACTTCCCCGTCATCTTTTTCAACTTGCGTATTGTGCCACTGATATAATGCCCTGCTAAACTCCCTATGATGCCCATCAATTGTAATATTATTGAACGTCAAAGGTAGCCCTTGCATTGGTAGGAACAAATTTATCCTTCCTGATCAATGGTAGGTCGGGGAACAATAATGTTGTCCAAATTGGTTATCTTTCTGGATAAAATGAATAGACAATCAAAAACATATATGGCGCCTGTTGGCTTTTGTATTCGCGCTTTGATTATCCTGTTTTCACTGGTGGGTTTCACTTCGGCCATTGGACAAGTGCAGGTAAAAATTGCCAAGTTAAAATATGACGGTGGCGGAGACTGGTACGCGAATAAAACGGCATTACCCAACCTGATAGAATTTTGCAACCGGGAATTGAACATGCAACTTGATCTGGAGGATGAAGTGGTGGAAGTGGGAAGCCCTGAATTATTTCTTTATCCCTATATCTATATGACGGGACATGGGAATGTGGTTTTCTCCTCGTCAGATGCAGAGAATTTAAGGACCTATCTTGAAGCTGGCGGGTTCCTCCACATAGATGATAATTATGGCCTGGACCAGTTTATCCGTCTTGAAATGAAGAAAGTATTCCCTGACCTGGAGTTCGTTGAGATCCCCTTTGATCATCCCATTTATCACCAGAAATTTGATTTCTCGGATGGTCTTCCGAAGATCCATGAACACGATGGCAACCCGGCACAGGGTCTTGGCCTCTTTCTGAAAGGGCGATTAATTTGTTTTTACAGTTTTGAATCCGATTTGGGTAACGGATGGGAGGATGCTGTTATTCACAACGATCCGGAAGCCAAGCGTCAGGCGGCCTTGAAAATGGGCGCCAATATCCTATCCTATAGTTTTACCCAAAACGAACAGCGCACACAATGATGAACAGAAAGCAAGCCCTTAAGACCA
>CAYGOW010000033.1:15450-16327 GCA_964351425.1 uncultured Roseivirgaceae bacterium | reverse complement strand
TGCTTTATTGCTAACTGATGTGCTTACTTGGGGAATAGGAAAACAACCACAGCACGAATGCCAATGTCTGCCTTTGCGCCTGAGGTTGCTACCAGGTTGAAACGCGGGCCTATGGCCATCTGTACTTTTTGATTACCAATACTGGTAAGGCCACTAACGGTGGGAGTTAAATAAACGGTCGCAACATCACTTTTCCAGTTTTGCGTGTATTCCATGTTCGCTCCCAATCCTGCCCCGCTTTTCCAGTTATAGGTGATGAAGGGTTGGAAAAACATCTGACTCACATCACCTCGTTCATCACTGCCTGCAACGCTCCAAATCTGGTTCACCAATCCGCCAAAGGTCCAACCACCCGTTTGTTTTAACGCTACTGCAGTGGGGCCGACTCCAAACTTTTTGGTGGTGAGAAAATCATTGGTACCAACGGGAAGTAATAATGCCGGGCCTACCCCCCATGTCAAGCCATTTTTGGAGTTAGCCGGACTAAAAAATCCGCTCAGGACAAAGTCCCCCAGCCCTGTTTCCTGATTGCCTTCCCCGGTGATATTGTATTGGTTTATGACAGGCATGATCAATCGCGTGATAAGGTTCCAGTCATCATTCAGTGAGATGGGTAAAACCGGCTGAATATTTAATGTATTTCTCGTTCCGTTCAGATCCCCAATGCCATAGTCTGTATTGTTCTGCAAAGGCAAACTGATCAATGAGGCAATGGGATTCGCCAGTTTTTTGGCAAGTTCTTCCGCTTCCGTATCCTGGGCTTGACTGAAGGTCAGAAACAACATTGAAAGTATCAGAAGTACAACTAAGCGCTTTGACCTGCTCAACGTAAGCTTATAGAACAAAAATTTATTTTTTGGGTACCTGAATATAGTAC
>CAYGOW010000033.1:4789-15440 GCA_964351425.1 uncultured Roseivirgaceae bacterium | reverse complement strand
TCAAATGAGTGATTCGGCCTATAAAGATTACTAACGAATGCCTCATTCGTCCAACTGTTGCAGGATGATCTCAATCGCTTTATCCAGCTGGGGGTTCCTGTTATTCAATCGGTCAGAAAAATCCTCGTCTGCCCGGACATCAGGCTGAACCCCCGTCTTTTCCAGATCCTTTCCGTCCAGCGTATAACAACCCCAGGCGGGTAGTCGGTAGAATGATCCGTCCACGAGGCCTTTCCCGCTGGTAAATATGATCCATCGATACGTTTCTGTGCCAACAATGGTACCCAATCCCAGTGCTTTAAACCCTGCTGCAGTCATCTCTGCATCCGACAGGGACTGCTCATTAATGAGCAGGACGATGGGTTTATCGGCCGGATGAAAATTGGGCTGGGAGGCCAGTTCGCCTTCACGATACTTCCATTTCAAATACTCACGGCGACTAAGGAAATTGAGAACATCGTCATGCACATTTCCGCCTGTATTATATCGCAGATCAAGGATAAGTGCATCTTTGTAAGCCCCTTCACGGACCATGTCCATGGCAAAAGAATTATACTCGCCACGACCCATATTTTTCATATGTACATAGGCAATTCGCCCCTGGCCTTTATCATCAACATAGGCCTGATTGGCATCCTGCCATTCGTCATAGAGCAAATTGCTCATTCCTGAAGAGGAGATGGGGTGAATTTTTTGAGAAACCCGCTTTCC
Organism: uncultured Roseivirgaceae bacterium; assembly: GCA_964351425.1. Taxonomy (GTDB): domain Bacteria; phylum Bacteroidota; class Bacteroidia; order Cytophagales; family Cyclobacteriaceae; genus JAUILA01. The sequence continues at coordinate 14,729 of CAYGOW010000033.1, read as the reverse complement.
GTCACGCTCGAATGTCAGCTCGACTTCCTCTGAACGTGACGGGAGATAAAAGTAGAATTCCCTGTTCTTTGCAGGGTCTACCGTCTGGCCATTCACCGCCACAAGCTTATCACCAGGCCGGATCGCTGCATCGTCCAGGTCGGCCGGACCGTCCTTAATGATACGCGTCACCTGGTAGGGATTTGCTTCGTCGAATAAGATCCCTGCGCCAACCGTGTTGAAGTCGAGATAGGTTTTCTCCTCATCACCACTCGAACTGAATCCATAATGGGAGGTATTCAGTTCTCCGAGCATATCATTGAAGATAAGTCGTAATTCATACCGGCTGGAGATATAGGGCAGCAACTGTGCATACCGGTCGCGAAGTGCCTGCCAGTCTTCTCCATGAAAATCCTCGTCGTAGAAATTCTCCTCGACACCCGCCCAGGCTTCATAGAACATCTGCACAAACTCGTCGTTTAGCTGTTTTTGGAAAGAGTAGGAAAGTTCAATTTCTTCGGCCTTTGCCTCAGCCGGTTTGACGGTATACAATTTGTTTCCGGTGAGCAAATAGTATTTGCCCCCTGCCTCCCGCAATAAAAAACCACTGCTGCGACCGGAAAGAAGCTTTTCCGTTTTCACCTTTTCAAAAGGCTCGTAGGTAGTGACGTACAACGAAGGAGTGCCTTCATCGTGATTGGAAATGAAGAAAATAAAGGTCTTGTCACCTTCCGCCATGGCATAGGGACTAACTTGCTGGCCAAAGGAAGGTCCGACTACTTCCATCCGCTCCATGATATTTTCAGGATTAATGCGGACTACGATAGGATTACTTTCTTCTTTAGCCTCTTTGCCGTCATCTTTCTTTGCACTCTTCTTCCCTTTGGATGTCTCAGCGGTTTCCGGAGAGTCTTCGGGGGCAAACAATTCATCCACTTTATCCATTTTAAATGGATCGGCTAATTTCTGAAGTGGAATTCGGTAAATGTTGGCGTCGTCAGCACCATACGGATAACTCGGATTAAGCGGATCCGTACTGATCACCAGGTATTTTCCGTCCGGCGTCCATACAGGTCCGTTTTCCGAAACACGTGTATTCGTGAGATTCATCGTCTTGCCAGCTCCGATGTCATAAATGAATACATCCGTTTCGAAATTCCGGAAGGCATTGAAAGCAAGATATTTTCCGTCCGGTGAGAATTGGGGAGCGGCATTTCTGAAACCCCACAATTCATCATTGGCGACTGTTTTTGATTCCATAGTCGACAGGTCCATGATCCGGACTTCATTGCGGCCGCTTAAATACGCCATTCGTTTGCGCTCAGGGTCAACAGACAATGATCGGTTGGTTTGTTCGTCGTTGGTATGCTTTTTCATCCCTCCTGATCCGTCCGCGCTGATTGTGTAGATATTGTAGTATCCGCCGTCACTCAGGGTGAAAAGCAAGGTCCGGTTATCTTTCAGCCACCATACTTCTCCCGCTGCTTCCCTTGCCAGAAGGTCTATGCGGCGGACAAACTTCCCCTTCACATCGGAAACAAATAATTCTCCCCTTGATACGAATGCCAGCTTCTTATTATCGGGAGAAACATCGAAATCCGTGATATTCCCCTTAACATCATGTTCAATCGGTTTGTCAATGATGCTGTTCCGGTTAATCCGTATGGCGGGTTTTGTAGTTTGTCCGGTAGCAACGTCCAGGATGTGCAATTGGTAATCTTTTCTAAAGACAATCTTACCCCCATTGGCATTCACTTTTGGCCAGAATACCGATGTATCGAAAGAGGTCAATGCCGTCTTTTCTCCGTCGCGAAAAGTGAAAATATTGTATTCTCCCGTGCCTTCATCGGACATAAAATACGTGTTGCCATTCCGGTCAATGGTGACACCAAAATCCTTCCCGTTGTAGGAAGTGTATTCTTTGTATTCTCCCGTTTCCCTGTTGTAGGATTTTATATCAGGGTTATAATCGCCCTTGTAGCGTTTCCGGTTGGCGAAACGCTTGCTTTCCCAGCTTTCATTGAAGAAGAGTTCGCCGCTCGAGGGGTGTTCAACGACATTGTGTACAGTATTGAAATAGTGCTCAAATAAACGAACCGGCGTGCCGCCTGATCTGTCTACGCTGTAGCCTGCCATCCGGTTCAGCCTATCGGATGTAAAATATATTTTTTCGCTGTCCCAGCTCCATGAATCTACGTCATCGGAGGCGTCATGGAATGTTAACTGCTGAATTTCGCCGCCTGCAAGTGGCATGACATATATGTCCATATTGCCGCTTTGCGAACCGCTAAAGGCCAGCCATTTTCCGTCAGGCGAAACACTGGGTCGTGTTTCCATGCCATCCATGGCGGTAAGCCGTACTGCTTCTCCTCCGGTACTTGGCACGCGCCAAAGGTCCGATTCATAGGAGAATATTATATGGCTTCCATCCGGGGTAAGGACAGGGTCCATGGCGAAATGCAGTTCAGTTGATTGTCCAATAGCAGTCAGGGAACTCAGAAGAATGAGCAGGACGAAGGAGAATTGTTTCATAGCCAGTAAGTGTTAGCGATTTTCTAAGTTATTGGTTTTTACTGTTTTTGTATTCCCTGATACGGACGTAATTCACCGTTTAAATAATTGATGGGTTATCATGTAGAATTACTGCGGGCGAAACCGAAAATAACGGTCACATATTCGCCATCAGGTAGTCCTGTGACTAGGATTCTATGGTCAAATAGGAAAGGAATAAAAATCGGAGGCTATATTTTGAAGGCTGCCCTAATGCACCATGTATTTTTCAGGATCAGCTTCGAAGGATACTTTACATCCATCGCAGCAGAAATAGACTTTTTCGTCTTCGTAGTCAATTACATGTTTCGCGGTACTTTTCTGGACCGGGATTTTACACACTGGATTGATATAAAGATCCTCCTGGAGGGCTGAAGTTTCAGCCACAGGCTCTGGCATTTTGAGTTTGTTGCCAGATTCTTTCTCCTGTCCTTCCCGTTTGATCTGTATAATTTCAGCCAGAATTGAAATAGCGACTTCTTCAGGCGTTTTTGCATTGATATCCAGTCCGGCAGGTGTTTTAATTCGAGCCAGTTGCTCGTTATCAACGTTCATAAGCCGAAGGGTCTTGTAAATGCCATTCGCTTTTCTCCTGCTGGCAACGAAACCCAGGTATTTTGTATTATGGGAAAGTGCCGCCTTTAAACTGTTCTCGTCATCTTCGCCCTGGGTGCATACCACGATGAAATCATCTGCTTTAACTTTTTCGTTAAAAGTACTTATACTGAAAACACCATCAGCCAGCGGAAACATTTCCTGTTCTGCCAGGTCAGATATTACTTTTACCGAATAATTGGAAGCTGCTGCCAGACTACACAGGGCCTTGGCAATATGAGATCTTCCGAAGATTAATAGCGTTGACTTTTGCATAATAGGTTCAATATAAACTTCGACAGTGCCCCCGCTCATGCAGGTCATTGTATAATTTTTTACGCCTTTTTGATCGCTGATTCCACCGTCGGGTTTAATCCGAACGAGTCGCGGGGTGCCGTGATCCATGGCTTCCAAAGCTTCCTTAATGATGATGCCTTTGGTACAGCCGCCACCAATCCAGCCTGTTACTGTCCCGTCCTTAGCGATAAGTGCCTTATCGCCCTGCTTACTTGAAGTAGGGGCCTCTCTGCGTACCACCATAGCCATAGCCAAAGGGGCACCCGACTCCTTACTCCTTTCAATCTCTAACTGCAATTCCCGATCAAACATGACTTAAAATATTTTCCAGTTCCAGTAAACTATTAAAATTGTGTGCGGAGGCAAACACATCCAAATGGGGTAGGGCGGCCTTCATTCCCTTGGCATCCGGACTATATTCTCTGGAGCCTTTTAGCGGGTTTAACCAAACCAATTTAGTTGTACGCATCCTTATCTTATCTAACTCCTCTGAGATGAGAGAAGTTTCACCTGTATCCAATCCGTCACTCAAAATGATGGTGACTGATTTGCCATTCAGAATCCGCTTGGCATATTTATCATTAAATTCCTTGAGGCATTCTCCAATTTTAGTACCTCCGGACCAATTATTGGCATACTGAGACATCTCCAGCAATACTTTATCCAATTCATCTTTTTCAAAATAATCCGTAATCCGAATGAGTGATGTGCTGAAAACAAAGGATTCAATGTGCTTGATCCGTTGCTTTAGCGACCAGATGAATTTTAGCAGAAAGAAGGAATACTTGTCCATACTCCCACTGACATCTAAAATTAGATTTACCCGATATTTCTCAACTCGTCTGTTTTTCCTGGATAAGTTGAGCAACAAATCACCATTAGACATGTTTTTTCGTATCGTGTTTCTCAGGTCGATCCGGCCTCTCTTCTGCGCTTTCATCTTCCTTTTTAACCGGTGGTTCAACTGCTCAATCAGCTCCTGTGTTATTTCATCCAGCAGCTGACTGTCCATGGCACTTACCCGGGTGAAGTCAGTTGCTTTTAAGCTTTCGATTTTGCTCGCCCCGGTAACATTTTTAGCATCTTCCTCCTCCTCTCTTTCTTGTTTGCCGTTAGGGTTAAATCCGGCCATGACCAGGGAAGCGTTGGCTTTTTTAATTACCGTGGTTTGTGATTTTTTTTGAATTTTATGGTTGTATCCATGTTTTCTCTTCCCCCAGAATACCGAAAAACACTTATCATACACCTGTTCTTCTTCCTGGCTGGTGCAGAACAAAGCTTTGGTGGCGTAATGCCAGGTATCGTAATCATTGATAAACACCTGGTCGGCGATAGACATGAGCTCTTCGATGTGGGATAATCCAATTTTGAGGTCATGGTCCCGGCAATAGGCGCCAAACGCCACGATGGCTTCATCCAGGGTATCATAATTGGAGTAATGAAAGACAGCCATTTCCTAGGCTTTTGTTTCTTCCAGTAGCTGATTTAAATCTCTGCTTAATACAGATTTGATATCGGTATTAGACTTGAGCACACACCCCAGGGTTTTTTCGATACTCTCCGCATCAAAAGACTTGATTTGAAGGGAAAGTAAGGCATTTGTCCAGTCAAGTGTCTCCGCCACCCCGGGTGATTTTTGAAGATTCATTTTTCTTAATGATTCTACAAAACGTACGAGCTGAATGGCAATGTCTTCGTTTATCTCAGGGTATTTGCTTTTTATAATATTCAGCTCCTTGTCAAAATGAGGATAATCAATCCAGTGATACAAACACCTTCTTTTAAGGGCATCACTCAATTCCCTTGTTCGGTTTGACGTGAGAATGACGATCGGCCGGTGTTTGGCCTTTATGGTACCCATTTCAGGAATGGATAATTGAAAGTCCGAAAGTAATTCCAGTAAGAATGCTTCAAACTCCTCGTCTGCCCTGTCAATTTCATCAATCAAAAGGACAGGGGCTTTGTTTTCTGCTGTTATGGCCTTGAGTAAAGGCCTTTTCAGCAAGAATGATTCACTAAAAATATGATCTTCTTTTTCTTCCTCCGATAAAGAAGAGGTTTCATTTATTTTAATGGATAAGAGTTGTTTCTGGTAGTTCCACTCATAAATAGCAGTATTCACGTCCAGTCCCTCATAACACTGTAACCTTATTAATTCAGTGTCTAAATGATCGGATAGAATGCGTGCTGCCTCTGTCTTTCCAACACCCGGAGGCCCTTCTAATAAAAGAGGTTTTTGGAGGTTGAGCATCAGGAGAAATACTGTTGCCAGTTCTTCCTCAACGGTATAGCCCAGCTTTCCAAAAACCCCAATTAATTTTTCAACTTCAGGAATCATAGGTGATTATCTTAGCTTTCTTCCTCTTTCTTCTTACCAAATAATCCTGAAACTTTACTCTTCAGCATGGAGCCCATCATCGAGCCAGTATTCAGTTCGTTGTTGAATTCTTCTCCAGCCAAAAGTGATCTGAAATTTTCGATAAATTGGTTCATCAACTGATCCGAAACGTCATTGATCAGGCGGGATCCGAACTGTGCAAGAGTTCCCTTGATATTTACAGTCATTTCAAAATCAACCTCTGATCCGGTATCAGTAGCGTTTACAACGCCTTGCATCGTCATCTCTGCACTACCTTTGCCTTTTGAATCCAGGCCTTTACCATTGAGCACAAGCTTGTGGTTGGCTTCATCCGATTCTACAATAGTTATTTCGCCATTGTACTTTGACTTTACCGGCCCAAATTTCAACATGACTTCACCCTTATAGGTTTTGTCGTCAATTTGTTCGGTAATGCTCGCTCCAGGTACGCAACCCGATATCTCAACAGGATTACTCAACCCTGCCCAAACCTTCTCTACTGGTTCTTCAATAGTAAACTGTTTCGTTATTTTCGCTTCCATTTTTCTTTGGTTAAAGGCTGGCCCGAAGGCCAGCCATGGTTAACTTATTTTTATGCTTCCCGGATATCCTTGTCCAACAGGCCTCTTTTCTTCAATTCTTCGAAGATTTTAGCTGGCGTAATTGGAATATCCATGTGGGTAATGCCATACGGTTTTAAGGCATCGATAATTGCGTTTGCAATTGCCGGAGGCGCTCCAACCGTTGGCGACTCTCCAATTCCTTTTGCACCGATCGGGTGGTGAGGCGATGGTGTCACCGTATGGCCAGTTTCCCAACTTGGTGATTCAACCGCTGTCGGTACCAGGTAATCCATTAGCGTGCCGTTCAGGGCATTGCCGTCCTCATCATAGATGATTTCTTCGTACATAGCCGGGGCCAACCCCTGGGTTAAGCCACCATGAACCTGTCCCTGGGCTACCATCGGATTAATGATGTGACCGGCATCGTCGATGGCCACAAACCTCCGCACTTTGATTTCAAATGTTTCAGGATCAATGTCAACGACGCAGATATACGCCCCTGAAGGGAAGGTCAGGTTTGGCGGATCATAATAGTGAGTAGCCTCAAATCCTGCTTCCATGCCCTGAGGGTGATTTGTGTAGGATGCAAAAACGATCTCCTGGATTGTTTTTGACTTTTCAGGAGCTCCTTTTACAAAGAACTTGCCTGGTTCCCATTCCAAATCGTCTTCGCTAACTTCCAATAGGTACGCGGCGATTTTTCTTGCCTTGTCCCTAAGCTTTCTGGCCGCGATGGCCGCTGCTGCTCCGGCTGTAGGCGTAGAACGGGAAGCATATGTACCCAATCCGTAGGGAGCAGTGTCTGTGTCTCCTTCTTCGATGATTATATCACTGGATGGGATGCCCAATTCTTCGGCGATAATTTGTGCATACGTTGTTTCGTGTCCTTGTCCCTGTGACTTGGTACCGAAACGTGCAATCGCTTTTCCTGTTGGGTGAACCCTGATTTCCGCGCTATCAAACATTTTAATGCCGAGGATATCAAAGTCTTTTGAAGGACCTGCCCCAACAATTTCTGTGAATGTAGAAAGCCCGATTCCCATTAATTCGCCTTTCTTGCGCTTTTCCGCCTGTTCGGCCCGCAACTTGTCGTATTCGACCGTTTTAAGTGCGAGCTCGAGGCCTGCATGATAATCACCGCTGTCGTACGACCAGCCGGTTGGTGATGCATATGGGAATTGATCTTTCTTGATGAAGTTGTCAAATCGTAACTGGGCCGGATCCTTGCCAATTTCAAGCGCATATCTGTCTGTAATACGTTCGATGGCATGAACCGCTTCCGTTACCCTGAATGAACAACGATATGCAACTCCCCCAGGAGGCTTATTCGTGTAAATCGCATCGGCTTCCATGAAGGCAGTTGGATAATCATACGATCCGGTGCCTATGGAGAACATACCGGTTGGAAATTTAGAAGGGTTAGCTGCCCCATCGGTATAGCCGTGGTCGGCCAATACTTTCATCCTGGTGGCTAAAATTTTACCATCCTTGGTTCCCGCCATTTCAGCTGTGATATGATAATCCCGGGCAAAAGAATTTGTCAGGTTATCCGATCGGTCTTCAATCCACTTTACTGGCTTTCCAATCAGGAAAGAAGCGGCGATGGCAATGACATATCCTGGGAATACAGGCACTTTTCCGCCAAATCCTCCACCAATGTCATGGGAAATTACCCGTACTTTTTCTTCAGTCAACCCTACATGGCCGGCAACAAGCGCAATCACGGTACGTATCGCGTGTGGCGCCTGAGTGGTCATGTGCATGGTGAGGTGGTTATCCAGCTTTTGGTAATCTGCTACACACCCACATGTTTCAATGGAGGCTACGTGTATACGCGGGATATGCATCTGCTCTTTAACCACAACATCTGCTTCTGCAAATACTTTCTCGGTCGCTTCCTTATCACCGACTTCCCAATGCCAGGCCTGGTTATTTGTTTGTCCTTCTTTATCCGGCCGCAATAACGGCGCATCATCGTCCAGTGCTTTATATGGATCAATGACCGCTTTCATGACGTCATAATCAATAGATACCAGTTCGCGTGCATCTCTGGCGATTTCACGGCTGGTAGCAATAATGGCAGCTACTTCCTGGCCCTGGTGCATCACTGTATCCACAGGAAGTACCATTTGGGTGTCGGACATAAGTGTCGGCATCCAGTGAAGGTTATATTGCTCGAGATCTTTACCGGTAATGACAGCAACTACGCCTTCAAGTGCCATAGCAGCCGAACTGTCAATGCTCTTGATTTTGGCATAGGCATACGGACTTCTTACAATATCCATATACAGCATACCCGGAAGTTTTATATCGTCGATATAAGTTCCTTTACCATGAACGAATCGGTTATCTTCTTTCCGCTTAACGGAATGACCCATTCCTCCAATTTCTTTTGATGTTTTACATTGTATCATTCTGTATAGTATTTATTCGACAAAAATAGGTTCAGTAGAAGGCAATTCGTCACCTCTCATTTTCGCTCCGGCATATTGTACTGCTTTGACAATATTGTTGTAGCCTGTGCAGCGACATAGGTTTCCGGAAATACCCCAACGTATTTCCTCCTCGGTGGGATTAGGATTTTTTTCCAGTAATTCAACCGCTCTCAGCATCATACCCGGTGTGCAAAAGCCGCATTGTAAGGCGTGCGTTTCCTTGAATCCTTCTTGCAAAGGGTGTGGTCCGTCAGCAGTAGCTAATCCTTCCACAGTGGTTATTTCTTTGCCATTGGCCTGTATTGCCAGTATGGTGCAGGATTTAGCGGATTTACCATTAATCAGAATTGTACAGGCACCACAGCTTGAGGTATCGCAGCCAATGTGAGTGCCGGTTAAATTCGCTTGCTCCCTGATAAAGTGTACCAGCAATGTCCGTGGCTCCACTTCAGCAGAAAACTCTTCTCCATTTATTTTAAGGGTTATTTGTTTTTTCATGGTAATGTGTTTTTTCTTATGCTTTTGCTCTTTCCAGAGCCTTAAGGATCATTTTTTTGGTGATGGCTTTTACAACGTGTCGTTTGTAATCTTCCGAACCTCTCAGGTCACTTGAAGGATTACAATCTTCAGAAGCATACAGTGCGGCTTTGGCGATGGCTTCGTCATCGACTTTAGTGCCAACAAGCGCCTCTTGAGACCGTTCTGCCCGAAGTGGTAATGGATTGACATTGGTCAAACCTATTCCGGCAGCTGTACAGACTCCATTGTCATCAAGAACGAGTTGTACCGCAACACCGGCGGTGGCATAATCGCCAACTTTTCTTTCAAGTTTGGTGTAGGCACTTCCATAATTACCCGAAGGGATCGGGATTCGGATTTCAGTCAATATTTCTCCTTCCTGAATGGCGGTCATATAAAAACCATAGAAGAATTCATCAATACCAACACTCCTTTTCCCCTCTAGTGAAGTAATTTCCAATTCAGCATTCAGGGCAATCATTACAGCAGGCTGGTCATTGGCCGCATCTCCATGGGCAAGGTTTCCACCGATCGTACCGAAATTTCTTACTTGAGGATCAGCGATCAATTTGGCCGCGTCTTTAAAGATTGGAAAATGTTCTGCTACTTCGGATGAATCCTCTAAATCAACCTCTTTGGCCATG
>CAYGOW010000033.1:0-4779 GCA_964351425.1 uncultured Roseivirgaceae bacterium | reverse complement strand
ATGGCGCCAATAATGAGTTGATTGCCTTCGATCTTTACCGTATTCAGACCTGGGATGTTCCCAAGGTCTACCAAATGCTCAGGTTCTGCAAACCTTAGCTTCATCATGGGGATCAGACTATGTCCGCCCGCCAGGACTTTCGCTTCATCTCCCAATTCCTGAAGGAGCTTTAGGGCTTCCTCCAGCGTACTGGGTGACGAATAGTCAAATTGTGCTGGTATCATATTAACTCTATTTTATTTATTAATGGTTTTAGTATAGATGCTGAGAGAATTCATTTTTTACTACCTATAATGTAGTCAATTTATATGTTGTAACACTATTTATTTTTGACAAGTGCGTCGTTATGCTATGCCAACGGTCACCGGAATCCATTTTGTAATACAGGTTGCCGTTGGTGGTACCGAAGACCATCAGCTCTCCAGACCGGTCGAAGGCATGTCTTAAAACAATATCAAAAACTGGTTCTGTCGGTAAGCCATCATCATCATTTTTCCAGTGCTTTCCATAATCATCGGTCCGCATAACAGACAGCTTTAATCCCGGTGCCACCCGCCTTTCGTCACTTTCCACTGGGATCACCCAGGCCCGGGCGGGATTCTCTTCATCTACGACAATGCCAAACCCATATGATGGCAAATGATCATGGTCACTGACATCTTCCCAGCTGTTGCCGGCATCCCTTGAAAGAAAAACACCACAATGATTTTGTTGCCAAAGAATGTTGGGGTCTTTAGGGTGAAGGACTACTTTATGCGGGTCATGACCATATTCGGCTTTTGGATTTGGTAAATAGGCCGCGATGAGTCCGTCATTTTTTGCATTCCAGCTTTTCCCTTCATCCCTGGTTTCAAAAACCCCTGCACAACTTACCGAGACATAGACATGTTTCGAATCTGACGGATTAACATTTATAGAGTGAATAAAAGGTTGATCCGTACCGGCGCCAAACCAGGCGGTTTGATCTTTTCTGGAGGGATGATTCCAGAGGCTTTCTACCAATGAAAAGGAAGTTCCAAAATCTTCACTTTTGAATAAACCACCAGGTTCGGTTCCAACCCAGAGTACTCCTTTTTGATCATCTCCGCCTGCAGCAATACACCAAATCTGCTTTAACCTGGCATTTCGCCCATCGGGCAGCAATGCGCCATCATACGAAGGTATTTTTACTGATTCCCAGCTTGCTCCTTCATCATCGGAATAGTGTAATTTTTGTCCCCAATGCTTATGACTGATTCCTGCCCACCATCTTCCGTTTCGTATATCAATATACGTCTGATTTACTGAATAGCCTTCGAAATAAATGTTATTTATTTCAGGGGAATGACCGTTGTCGAAATCATAGACAATGAGCCCCTTGGAGGTGCCGATAAGTGCCCGTTGCTTCATCCTCCGGACAGGGCCTGGTAAATAAGAATTTCGTCATGAGTAGCTACTGTATCGGTCAGGGCAGTGCGATCCTTGATCAGGTCTTCTCCTAAAAAGATGTTTACGTGCTTTCGCAAACTGCCATCTTCTTCCAGGATATAGTCTGCGATGCCAGGGACTTTTTTTTCTACATTCACAACAACTTCCTGAATCGTATTTCCCTGGATATCCATTTCGGACAGATCCGGGAAAAAACGGGTCAACGCAGATGTGAATTTTACCTTAGCCACTTATTTTGAATCTGATGTCTTTTAGTTTTTTGATAAAGTTGAAAAAGCTTCCATTCACCCATACACCCATAAAAATCAGGAAATTACCAGCATAGTAGAATTCGGGAGTAATCCAGGTTTGATGTACGCCAAGGATTAAGAATGACCCAAGAATCGCTATACCAAGGGCAATTGTGGTTTTAAATCCTTTTGGCCTGGCGGCGATGAGAATCAATACAACAACGGATAATACCAATGGAATGTAGGATGCCAGGTTATTTTCTTCCATATACAGGTCGCTACCTCCACACATGGCAATGGCGCTGGAATAAGCCATGATGCAGAATGAGCATTTTGGAATAATGGCAATGAAGAGGGTACTTAACAGGGATGTTCCAATATTTCTATTGTCTTTTAGGTAGTCAATACATTTGGAACAATTAATCATTATGGTATATTATGATTAGGGGTGTAAAATGTAACAAATTTATTTAGACTTTGTTTTAAAAAAGATGAACGAATATTTGAAAATAATTGATGATTGGTCAAAAAAGTCGCAATCGATTGCAATAGCACGGGTTATAAAAACATGGGGATCTTCACCCCGACCAACCGGATCCGTCATGCTGGTAAACGAAGAAGGCAAAATGGCCGGTTCGGTGAGTGGCGGTTGCGTGGAAGGCGCGGTGGTGAAAGCCATTTTGAAAAATGAGGGAGCCAGGAAATTAGATTACGGTGTCAGCGATGATGAGGCCTGGTCTGTAGGCTTGTCCTGTGGAGGCCGGATTCGGGTATTCGTTCAGCCTGTTGATTTTGAAGCGGGTCCGGTCTGGAAAACCTTACTCGAGAACCAAAGAAATAACAAAGCATCCATTCTCATATCTTCCCTGGAGAATGGCTCCAATAAAAATACACTTATCACGGAGGGAGGAAATATCCTGGGAGATGATTTACCAGAATCCATCCTGGCTGAAGCAAATGCGTCTTATGACAAACGTGTACATACCGTGGTGGAAGAAAACGGAACGGAGTATTTCATTCAGCTATTTCCGAGAAAGAGCCAGTTGATTGTCATCGGTGCCGCCCATATTACGGTTGATCTCGTTGCACTGGGAAGTCAGTTTGGGTTTGAAACAATCGTCATTGATCCCAGAGGGTACTTTGCCGATAACACAACCTTTACACAAGCACCGGATAAACTCCTGAAAAATTATCCTTCTGAGGTGCTCAATCAGTTTCCGCTGGATGCCTATACCTTCTGTGCCATTTTATCGCACGATCCGAAAATTGATGATGATGCGCTTAAAATCCTGCTGCCCTCCAAAGTTGGATACATCGGGGCATTGGGAAGCCGGAAAACCCATGCCAAAAGAATAGCCCGATTACAGGAACATGGAATTGACGAAGAACTGATCGATAAAATTGCGGCACCTATCGGCTTATCTATCAATGCCAAATCCGCCAAGGAAATTGCCTTGTCGGTGATCAGCCAGATTATTGCGGTAAAGAACCAGTATCTGTAATACTAAATAACCACGAGGTCCGGGTCGATAGTCTCCTTCCAGGCAAGCAGTCCGCCTTCCAGGTTTAGCAGATTGGTATAGCGATAATTTTGTTGAAGCCGGTTGATGGCTTGTGCGCTTCTCCCGCCACTTTTGCAGATGACAACCACTTTGCCTTCCCGCGGGATCAAATTATGCTGACTTAAAACATTACTAAGCGGTATCAGGGTAGCTCCAATATTTCCGGCTTCGTACTCGTGGGGCTCGCGTACATCGATCATGACCAGGTCAGCCTTCTGCCCGGTCAGGTCCTTGACCTCTCTGGCTGAAATGGATTTTACATCCTCCGATGATTGCCGGATTCCGCAAAATTCATCGTAATCAATCAACTGCGTAATCGTTGGATTTTTTCCGTTGACCGGATTTGCTTCATCCTTGCGGACGTTTAGTTTCCGTGTCGAAAAATCCAATGCGTCAAAGAGAAATAACTTCCCGGATAGGGGAGTCCCTGTTCCGGTGATTACTTTAATTACTTCCATAGCCTGTATCGACCCGACAATACCCGGTAATACGCCGAGCACACCCCCTTCAGCACAACTCGGAACCAAACCCGGGGGCGGTGGCGTCGGGTACAGGTCCCGGTAATTGGGTCCACGCTCACCATCTCTCTCCAGGTTAAAAACACTTACCTGGCCTTCGTATTGAAATATCGAAGCATATACATTCACCTTCCCGGTCAGGACACACGCATCATTAACCAGGTAACGTGTTGGAAAATTATCCGTACCATCGGCCACAACATCGTAGTTTTTGATGACCTCGAGGGCATTCTCAGAAGTCAGGAATTCATCATATACCTCGAATTCCACATGCGGGTTTAAGTCCTTTAACCGGGCATGCGCTACGTCAGTCTTTCTCTTTCCCACGTCGGATGTTCCGAAAAGGACTTGTCGTTGCAGGTTGGACGTATCGATAGCGTCACAATCCATAATGCCGATTTTACCCACCCCGGCCGCGGTCAGGTATTGCAGTAATGGCGCACCAAGTCCACCCGTTCCGACCACCAGTACGCTGGATTCCTTAAGCTTCTGTTGCGCAGAAGCACCAAAATGCGGCAGATTCAAATGCCGGCTGTATCGAATTTTTTCTGCAGTACTTAAATCCATGTGTTGTAAAGAACTATCATCAGCACGATTTAGTTTGAAGAATATGGTTAATTTAAAGCATAAATTATAAGCTCAGGCGTCAGATGGACAAAAAGTTTACACATCTCACTAAAGCGGGAGATCCCACCATGGTGGATGTTACCAAAAAAGAAGTGACCAGCAGAACGGCCATCGCCCGGTCGATTGTGGTATTGGATGAGGCAATTATTGATATGCTGGAGAATGACGAAATACATACCAAAAAAGGACCCGTATTTCAAACCGCTATATTGGACGGCATCATGGGCGCCAAGAAAACCAGTGAATTGATCCCCTTGTGCCATCCCATCGGCCTGGATAAATGCAGTATTGACATTCGACTTAATGAGGCCAGGGAGGTGGAAATAACCTGTACGGCCAAATTGGATGCCAAGACCGGCGTGGAAATGGAAGCGCTTACGGGTGCCAGTATTGCAGCACTGACTATCTATGATA
>CAYGOW010000032.1:7130-16391 GCA_964351425.1 uncultured Roseivirgaceae bacterium | reverse complement strand
CGCACATATCCTTGGTGAGCCTGGAAGCCAGAAAGCGACTCATGGATACGGTCATTGCGAATGTAAAAGGGTTCATTTCGGGAAGCCCTCAAAATGTGGTCAGCTAATCCGGCTCCAGTTTACTTCTGTTTTTCTTTGTTGACTGATTTGTCGTCGCACGCAGGAATTTTCAGAAAACTGTAACTGCGGGTCATTCTCCAATAATGCCTGTGCGGCCTGCCGTGCTGTCTGGAGAATTTTGCCATCCGTGGCAAGGTCTGCAACCAGCAAGTCAAGGACACCACTTTGTTGCGTTCCCGTAATGTCACCAGGACCGCGCAACCTGAGATCGGTATCTGCGATTTCAAAACCATTGTTGGTTCGTACCATGGTTTCAATGCGTACTTTTCCGTCCTTACTTAGTTTAAACCCTGTCATCAGGATACAATACGACTGGTCGGCCCCTCGTCCGACCCGGCCCCGAAGCTGGTGTAATTGAGCCAACCCAAAGCGCTCCGCATTTTCTATGACCATGACGGATGCATTAGGTACGTTTACCCCCACTTCGATTACGGTGGTGGCGACCATTATCTTTGTTTCTCCTTTGACGAAACGCTGCATTTCAAATTCTTTTGCATCTGATTTCATTTTCCCATGCACGATGCTTACCGGAATTCCGGGAAATGCCCGACAGACGCTTTCGTAGCCATCCATGAGATGTTTCAGGTCGAGTTTTTCTGACTCTTCAATCAGCGGGTAAACAATGTAGGCCTGCCGTCCCTCATCCAGTTGCTTTTTTATGAAGCCGTTTACTTTCAGCCGGTTGGTGTCATATCGGTGAACCGTGACAATTGGCTTTCTGCCGGCAGGTAATTCATCGATCACAGATACGTTGAGGTCACCATAGAGTGTCATCGCCAGTGTTCTTGGTATGGGCGTGGCAGTCATGACAAGGACATGTGGATAAACATCATCGTTTTTTTGCCATAGTTTGGAACGCTGTGCCACCCCGAATCGATGTTGTTCGTCTACGATGGCCAGACCAAGGCGATTGAATTGCACAGTATCCTCCAGCAACGCGTGTGTTCCGACCAGAATATGTAATTCTCCGGATTGCAACATGGCATGAATTATTTTCCGGTCACTCTTCTTTGTTGATCCGGTCAGCAGGGCAATGTTCAGTCCCATGGACCGCGCATACTCTTTCAGTCCTTCGTAATGCTGTGTTGCAAGGATTTCCGTAGGAGCCATCATGGTTGCCTGGGTGCCGGCTCCTACCGCGATCAATATACAGATAAAGGCCACGATCGTCTTGCCACTCCCTACATCTCCCTGCAATAACCGATTCATCTGTCGCCCGGATCGCATATCCTGATAGATTTCGCGAATAACCCTTTTTTGGGCATTTGTCAGGTCGAAGGGAAGGTGCTCATTGTAAAAGGTTGTCAATAAAGAAGTCTCAGCGAGGGGAATTCCCTTGAATTTATCGATCCTTGCCAATTTCAGCATGAGGAGCCGCAACTGAACATAGAATAATTCCTCAAATTTCATTCGGAATATAGCTTTCTGAAGACGCTTGTGGTCTTCAGGGAAATGAATCTGCGGCAGTGCTTCACGTTTTTCCACGAGCTTGTATTCCTGGATCAAAGACCCGGGCATGGATTCCTGTATGTGGTTTTGTGACATATTGAGAAGGCGGCGTATGATTTTGCCGATGGCGCGGGAGTCCAGGTATTTTTTTTTGAGTTTCTCCGTCGTGGAATAAACGGGTTGAAGATACCCTCCTTCCAGGGTAAACTGGCTGGCTGGCTCGAGCTCAGGATGGGCCATATTCAGGGATCCGTTAAAAAGTGAGGGTTTTCCGAATACGACATATTCAACCCCCGGAACAATTTTTTTCTCAATCCAGGTGACACCGCCAAACCATACGAGTTCAATGGAGCCGGTATCGTCATGAAAATGGGCAACCAATCGTTTTTTACGACCTGCACCAACGAGCTCTTTAGATCGAATCCGTCCGCGCATCTGTACATATGGTAGAGACGCATTGATGTCCCTTACATCAAAAAATCGAGTCCGGTCTTCATAACGGAACGGATAATGCTGGAGAAGGTCACCGTACGTAAAGATGCCGAGTTCCTTATTCAGTAAAGCAGCCTTCTGAGGCCCGACGCCTTTTAAAAATTCAATTTTGGTATCAAAAAATCCCGGCATATATCAGATCATCCATCCGGAAAAGCCATGATTGATCCCGGACTTGGTTGGCTTAAAATTAGCAATTAATGGTCTTTTGGCAACTATTCGGATCAAGTCAGACCAAACCTGCTGGTTAATCAAAATTTATTTATCTTAAGGCAAAAATTAGAACATCACAAGCAGTAATGGCCGATTTAACACGTGAAGAAACACTTAAAATAATTGAAGCCTATTTTGACGGCGTCTATCAGGGAGATATAGATAATATACCACTACATCCCGAGGTTACATTTCAGGGTACCATGGTTCCAAATAAGATCCGGGGAGAACAGGAAGTGCGTTCATTTTTGTCGGATGTGTCTGCCGCCTTTGAAGAAGCCGATGTCAAATTCATTCGGGACATCATTGACGGGGACTTCGTTTGTTCGGAAGTAGAACTTACCCTATCCACCGGAAAGCTTATTTTTCTCTGCGATATCTTCGAAATTAAGGAAGGCATGATCAAAAGTATCCGTCCCTATTTCGATCCTCGTCCGATGCTTGAATAGCTTGCGTAAAAAGTCGCGCGCAATCCCACAGGAATAACCGCAAAAAGGACTAATTTTAGGGCAAAAAGAACCATGAGCACGATTCCCTGGAAAACGGTCCGAGAATTTGAAGACATCACCTATAAAAAAGCCAACGGGGTGGCACGAATCGCCTTTAACCGTCCCGATGTACGTAATGCCTTTCGTCCCAAAACAGTCGGTGAATTATATCAGGCTTTTCTGGATGCCAGAGAAGACACCTCGATTGGGGTGGTACTTTTTTCTGCAGAAGGCCCTTCTTCGAAGGATGGAAAATATTCATTTTGTAGTGGTGGTGATCAAAATGCCCGTGGTCACCAGGGGTATATTGACGACGACGGGATGCCACGCTTAAATATACTGGAAGTTCAGCGCCTGATCCGCTTTATGCCCAAGGTAGTTATTGCCGTTGTGCCTGGTTGGGCGGTTGGCGGTGGTCACAGCCTTCATGTGGTTTGCGACTTAACCCTGGCAAGTAAAGAACACGCGATCTTCAAGCAGACAGATGCGGATGTTACCAGCTTTGACGGAGGATATGGTTCTGCCTACCTGGCCAAGATGGTTGGCCAAAAACGGGCCCGTGAGATTTTCTTTCTGGGGCGGAACTATTCAGCACAAGAGGCCTTTGATATGGGAATGGTCAATGCTGTGGTTCCTCATGACAAACTGGAGGACACCGCCTATCAATGGGCACAGGAGGTATTGGCCAAATCACCAACGTCCATCAAGATGCTAAAATTTGCCTTTAACCTGACTGATGACGGAATGGTTGGACAGCAGGTGTTTGCAGGAGAAGCCACCCGTCTTGCATACATGACCGACGAAGCCAAGGAAGGACGGAATGCGTTTCTTGAAAAACGAAAGCCTGACTTTAGCAATATCAAGTGGATCCCATAATTCCCTGTACGGAACACATGCTTACGTAAAGGTGTTACTCAATAAAGATAATTTATGCTTACATGAAATAAAATAACTGATTTTGACCGAAATGGAAATACTGAACCTGAGAAACGCGTGGTTAAAACCGAAGAGGAATGGGAGCGGCATTTATCTAAAGAAGCGTTTTATGTTACCCGGTTGAAGGGGACAGAGCGCGCATTCAGTTCGGATATGTGTAGCTTATTTGAACCTGGCAGGTATGCATGCGTTTGTTGCGATACCTTACTTTTTGATGCCAATGAGAAATTTGAGTCGGGCACCGGGTGGCCATCTTTTACCCAGCCGGTTAAGGAAAATGCCATTGCGTACAATGAGGACCGGTCTTTTGGGATGAGTAGGATAGAAACCGTCTGTAATACCTGTGGCGCTCACCTTGGGCATGTATTTTCGGACGGACCAAAACCCGGTGGGTTACGTTATTGTATGAATGCAGTTGCATTAAAGAAGGTTTAACAGAGCACCTATGATACGCGACGCCCAGCCTTCAGATGCCCAAGTCCTGGCAAATTTTATAAATAACGCCTACCGTGGAACGAGTTCGCGAACAGGCTGGACAACTGAAGCAGATTTTTTAGAAGGAACCCGAACCCACGAGGAGCTATTATTGCGCGTCATAGGTAAACCCGATTCCAGAATTCTGCTCTACTTTAACGGGCGAATACTTGAAGGATGTGTTGAAATACGGCAAGACGCAGATCAATTATACCTCGGCATGTTGACAGTCCACCCGGAATGCCAAGGACAAGGGATCGGAAAGAAGCTTATGAAAATTGCCGAAGACGAAGGTGCCCGGTTGGGGTGCACCCATGTTTATATGACTGTTATTACGAAACGACATGAGCTGATTGCCTGGTACGAAAAGCAAGGTTATGTGAACACGGGGGAAACTAAACCATTTGGATTTGATGACCCCAGGTATGGGCTTCCCAAAGAGCCATTGGAGTTTACCATTCTCCGTAAAAAAATATAACCCTGCAGTTTTCACTACAGGGCTTCAGCGCTGTAACATCCCTATTACTTAACTGATAAATCCCTGATTTCGCTAAAAAAGCATTTTAACGAACCGTACGGGAGGTTCTCAGGATAAATTTTCATAATAACTTCAAACCACCCCGAAAGGTTTGAAATAAATGACGATGAATGTAATTTTATTTGATCTGTCCCCCTTTAATTCAGCGAATTACACATTACGAGAGTGGCCAAATACACTTTCAATGAATTAGATGGATACGCGTGGATTTATTGAAAAAGCAAAAACTATTACTGGAGAATGCTGGCTACTATTGGCGGTTGATAAAGAAGCCATCCGGTAAGACTGTAGCGGCTGGCATGGGTAAGCAGAACTTCGTGCTCCAGCAGGTTGCTTCGGAACATGACACACCGGTTGGCCAATGGGTTTACGATAATTTCTTTGCCCGAGGAATGATAGATCTTTAGCTCGCCAGCATCTTCCGGCTGCCATTGTTCATTCAGGTAGATAATAACGGAAATCATCCGGTTATTTCTTTCCTTGAACTGATCCAGGTGACGGTGATAGAAAGATCCTTTCGGATAATGCGCGAGGTGAAATTCGGATCCCGACAAGCTGAGATAGCAGAAGCGGTTCAACTTGGCCATAAGTTCGTCTGCCAACGCAAAGAAAGATTGAATGGAAGCGTCGCGTTTTCTATCCAGCCAATAGATAAAATCCCCACGAACGGATGTGGCAATAATTCGGTTACCCGATGCGCCAATCCCGGCTTTCGAAAAATCATCCATTTCCAGATGGCGCAGAAAAAAATTCCTTATTTCTGCATAAAGGGTATCGGTAAGGAAATTGTCAATGACAACATACTCCTGTTCCGCAAGCTGATCAATCCAGGCCAGCCAGCGGTCATCATCATAGATGCCCATAAGTTGATGCGAATATAGTTACTTCGATTACGTATTTATTTACCTCGAAGAGGACTATTTTTAAATTTTTAAGGAAACATTAGGGTAAGCCCTGTTATATTGATCATTATAATCGGGAAATGAAAAAAGCTATTGTAATAGGATCCGGAATCGCAGGCCTGGCTTCTGCACTTCGATTGAACCGGGAGGGGTATGAGGTCAAAGTTTTTGAGGCAAATCCCTGGCCGGGGGGCAAGTTACATGCTATTCGCAAGGAAGGGTATCGATTCGACCTGGGCCCATCTCTTTTCACCATGCCCCACTTCGTAGATGAATTATTTGCTCTTTATGGCTACGAACGGGGAGAACGATTTGATTACCATCGGAAGGAGATCATTTGTAATTATTTCTGGGAGAATGGAAAACGGTTTTCAGCGCCCGCAGATATGGAGGCGTTTGCTCAGGCTGCAACCGAGGCCTTTGATGTGGAGGCCGATGAAATAAAGGGGTACCTTTCTAAAAACGCAGAAAAATATGACCTCACCGCACATATTTTTCTTGAAAAGTCACTGCATAAGCTATCCACTTACCTGTCAGGGTCTACACTTCGTTCATTCCTTCAAATGTACAAGCTCGATATCAATTCCTCCCTGGATTCGGTAAACAGGAAAACATTCTCCGACCCACAGCTGGTCCAGTTGTTCAATCGGTTTGCAACCTACAATGGCTCGTCCCCCTATCAGACGCCCGGGATTATGAGCATGATCCCTCATCTGGAAATGCATTTCGGGACCTTCTATCCGAAAGGGGGTATGCATGCAATTATTCAGTCCTTATACGATTTAGCTCGTGAAAAGGGGATAACCTTTGCTTTTAATTCTCCTGTACGGAAAATTGAACACTCCGGGAATCGGGTATCCGGAGTTGTCCTGGACGAATCTGCCGAGGAGGCAGACATTATTGTCTCCAACATGGATATATTTTCTACCTACAAACATCTTTTGCCAGGGGTCAAAGCGCCAGGGAAGGTTCTTCAGCAGGAAAGGTCGAGCTCCGCACTAATTTTCTATTGGGGCATCCGCAGGGAGTTTGGCGAACTTGATCTGCACAATATTTTCTTCAGTGAGAATTATGAAGAAGAGTTCAGGTATATTTTTGACCGGAAAGAGGTCTATACAGATCCGACAGTTTATGTCAATGTTACAAGCAAGGAGGAATCAGAAGATGCACCTCCGGGATCTGAAAACTGGTTTGTCATGATCAATGCGCCCGGAAATTTTGGTCAGGACTGGGAGCAAATTCGCGATCAGGCCCGGAAGAACATATTGAGTAAATTATCACGGATTTTGGGTGTAGACATTGCGCCTTTGATTGAGGTTGAACATGTGCTTGACCCTATCGGGATAGAAAATGATACCCAGTCACACCGGGGAGCCTTGTACGGAGCATCGAGCAATTCAAAATTTTCCGCATTTTTGAGGCATCCGAATTTCAGCCGACGATTTGAGAACCTGTATTTTTGTGGTGGCTCGGTCCATCCGGGAGGCGGCATACCGCTTTGCCTGTTGTCGGCCCGAATTGTTTCTGATCTTGTTCCGAAAGATGACCCTGTATGAATCCCCAAATAAAACGTAACGTAGCCATAGTAATTTTGTGGCTGGTCCATATTTCCGCAATCATAGGTGTGAGCCTTGGTTATCAGGAATGGTTTATTACAAAGACCCCACTAAACCTCCTGGTTATTATGCTGTTGGTTGTGGCCGTATTTCCGGTAAAAACGGCAGCTGATGCCCTTGTATTCGCCGGAATTTTCCTGGCAGGATTTCTGGCCGAATGGATCGGGGTCCATTCAGGGTTCCCGTTTGGCAACTATTCATACGGCAGCAACCTGGGATTTAAAATTGACGAAATACCCGTTATGATCGGGGCAAATTGGGCAGTACTGGTTTTTGTGACTGGTGCAATAGCCTCGGTGGTATTTAATAAAATTGCTACCCGTGTGGTTGGAGGGGCGGCCATGATGGTATTGCTTGATTTGTTTATGGAGCCGGTAGCGCCTGTCTTTGATTTCTGGACATTTGAAGGGGGCGAGGCCCCGGTACAGAATTACTTTGGCTGGCTGGCCGTTGCCATCCTGCTGCAATTCTTATTTCAAAAGAGAATAGGCAAGGGAGACGTTAAATTCTCGTTACATGTCTACAGCACACAATTAGTATTTTTCGTTTATTTCTTCCTGCAATATGGTCTATGACATTGGTATAATTGGGGCCGGAGCCGCGGGCCTGCATCTGCTGCAGGCCATGCTGGATGAGCCATATTTTAAGGATAAGACGATTGTTCTCATTGATAAAGAAGCGAAGGATAGTAATGACAAGACCTGGTGCTTTTGGGAATTGGCCAAAGGGAAATGGGACAATTTGGTATCCTATCAATGGGTACAAGGAAAGTTCTATGGCCAGGACCATGAAATAAATCTTGACTTTGCGCCGTATCGGTATAAAATGGTGCGTGCCCTGGATTTTTATGACCTGGCCAGGCGAAGAGTTGCTGAGTGTCCACATGTTGAATGGATTCAGGCTGAAGTCAGAAGTGTCGGGAGTATTGAAGGTACGCCGGTCATTTTATTGGAGAATGGGAAGCAGATATCCGCAGACTACCTGTTTGACAGTCGGATTGATAAGGAGTTTTTTCAGGAAGCAGATTCCTATTATCGGGTGTTGCAACACTTTAAAGGGTGGATCATTGAGACGGAGGAAGAAGTGTTTGAACCGGATCAATTTGTCATGATGGACTTTCGGATAAAGCATAAGGATACCACCAGCTTTACCTATATATTACCCTTTTCTACCCGAAAAGCACTGGTCGAATTCACGTTTTTCAGTCCTGAAATCGTGGATGACGAGACGTATGACGGTCACCTGAAGGATTATATTCGTCGGGTCCTGGGAGTATCCGCATTTAACATCCTTGAAACCGAAAAGGGGGTAATACCCATGTCGGATTATCCATTTCATCAGTTAAATACGGCTCGCCATATCAAGATAGGAACCGCGGGTTCATGGGTAAAGCCCTCGTCCGGGTATTCTTTTAAAAATTCGGAACGAAAAGCCCGTCAGATTGTAGCGAATCTAAAGGCAGGTAAGCCGCCTGCGAATAGCACCATCAACAGGAGGCATCGGTTGTATGATACCCTTTTTCTGGATCAATTGTATCGAAACAATCATCGTGGTGAGTCGCTGTTTACTACCATGTATTCTAAGAATGAGGTACAGGCCATATTGAGATTTTTGGATGAAGAAACCACCTTCACGGAGGAATTGGCCATTATGAAGACGTTTACTCCCTGGCCATTTATTGCTGCCTTTGGCCGGAGCCTGGTACGGCATCTAATTCCGGTAACATAGGACGGCCTTGCCATAGCCCGGTCGATTTATAGGGCTGGAATCGGGTAAACATTTCTTCCTTATACCAGTCCAGGCGCCTTGTTTCCTGAATGGCCCCCATATGTTCACGGCTTTGATAGGCAAAATCATGGAGTGATTCCACACTGTTCCAGATACTGAACGTTGCCATTTGGACAACGGGCACCTCACCAATGCCTTTGGTATAAATGAGCCCGGTGGCTGTATCCAGTGGTTTCTCGGAGTGGGGTACATATTTCCAGAATTTCCGGAGAAAGCGCTTTCGGATTGTGGCCCGCGTAATGACC